>NZ_JAOWHJ010000063.1:0-3485 GCF_030332695.1 Citrobacter sp. Cpo089
AAAAAAACCACCCGTAGGTGGTTTCACGACACTGCTTATTGCTTTGATTATTCTGTTCTTTCCCATGGTACCCGGAGTGGGACTTGAACCCACACAGCGCGAACGCCGAGGGATTTTAAATCCCTTGTGTCTACCGATTCCACCATCCGGGCTCGGGAAGAAATTGGAGGCGCGTTCCGGAGTCGAACCGGACTAGACGGATTTGCAATCCGCTACATAACCGCTTTGCTAACGCGCCGAAATCTTCTGGCTTTACAGCCAGACATCCGCTATTGCCGATGTCTTAAATTTGGAGCGGGAAACGAGACTCGAACTCGCGACCCCGACCTTGGCAAGGTCGTGCTCTACCAACTGAGCTATTCCCGCATCACCAAGTAACTTTGTTAATCACTTGATTTTGTTATCGTCTGGCAATCAGTGCTGCCGTTCGATGCGTTGCATTCTACTTACCTGACGCAATGAGTCAACGATATTTTTCACCACTAACGATCGTTTGCTGAAATTTGCGTCGAAACGATCACTGATCAAGCAAATCTCCACGTGCAGCGCTCAAATACTGGAACATTGACCACAAAGTCAGTATCGCGGCGACGAAGAAAAGTGCGATCCCAGCATACTCTACCCAGATATTTGGACGCCACAGCAGCCAGGCCAGAGCAGCCATTTGCGAAGTGGTTTTCACTTTACCGATCCAGGATACGGCTACGCTGCTGCGTTTACCCAGTTCGGCCATCCATTCACGCAGTGCAGAGATGATAATTTCACGCGCAATCATTGTTGCGGCAGGAAGCGTCACCCACCAGCTGTGGTAATGCTCGGTCACCAGGACCATCGCGATAGCCACCAGCACCTTATCAGCGACCGGATCGAGGAAGGCGCCAAAACGCGTGCTTTGGTTCCAGCGGCGTGCCAGAAAACCGTCAAACCAGTCAGTGACCGCTGCGATACAGAAGATCAGCGCACAAACAAAGGGAGCCCAGGTGAATGGCAGGTAAAAAGCCAATACAAAGAATGGGATCAGGATGACGCGAAACAGCGTGAGCAACGTAGGGATATTAAATTGCATATGACGGATAACTATCTGTTGTCAGTGAAATTACCCCTATGTTGCTACAGAGGGCCTAATGTTTCAACGAGTAGAAGATCTTTTCTGCCAGAGCTTGCGAAATACCCGGCACTTTTGCAATTTCTTCGATACTTGCGTTACGAAGACCTTGCAAACCTCCCATATATTTCAACAACATCTGGCGACGCTTTGGCCCGACACCTTCGATGGTCTCAAGCGTACTGGTGCTTTTCACTTTCGCCCGCTTTTTACGATGCCCGCTAATCGCATGATCGTGAGATTCATCGCGGATATGCTGGATAACGTGCAATGCTGGCGAATCCGGCGGCAGGCTAAAGCCCTCACCTTCCGGCTCAAAGAACAGCGTTTCCAGACCGGCTTTACGATCGGCCCCTTTTGCCACCCCCAGCAAGAGTGGGTGCTGTTTGTCCCAGGGAACGTCCAGCTCAGCAAAAACGGCTTTCGCCTGCCCTAACTGACCTTTACCACCATCGATCAATATGACGTCCGGAATCTTACTTTCTTCAATCGCCTTCCCGTAACGCCGACGTAAGACCTGATTCATCGCCGCATAATCATCACCCGGCGTAATACCGGTAATGTTGTAGCGACGATATTCTGCACGCAGCGGGCCATTGGCATCAAAGACCACGCAGGAGGCTACCGTCTGCTCGCCCATCGTATGGCTGATGTCGAAGCACTCCATACGCTTCACCGCAGGTAACTTCAACACCGATGCCAGCGCCGTCAGACGTTGCGTAATCGTCGACTGCTGAGAAAGTTTCGTGGTGAGCGCCACTGCCGCGTTGGTCCGCGCCAGCTTCAGATAACGCGCGCGATCCCCTCGCGGTTTCGTCTGCACGTTAATCTTCCTGCCGGCCAGTTCAGACAGAGAGTCTGCCAGCAGGGTTTTATCGCTAAGATTAAAATCGAGCAGGATTTCCCCGGGTAAGGTACGCATCTGGCTCCCCTGCAGATAAAACTGCCCGACAAAGGTTTCGACGACCTCGCCGAGTTCCGTGCCACCGGGTACTTTCGGGAAATAGCTGCGGCTGCCCAGCACTTTACCCTGGCGAATAAACAGAACGTGCACACAGGCCATACCGGCGTCAAACGCCACGCCAATGACGTCCAGATCGTCTCCGGTATTAGAGACAAACTGTTTTTCTGTTACGCGGCGTACAGCCTGAATTTGGTCACGAATGCGCGCAGCCTCTTCAAATTCGAGATTTTGGCTGGCCTTTTCCATGCGGGCGATCAGCTGCGTTAATACCTGATCGTCCTTTCCGGACAGAAACAGACGAACATACTCGACCTGCTGAGCATACTCTTCCTCACTCACCAGACCCGCGACACACGGGCCGAGACAGCGGCCAATCTGATATTGCAGACAAGGCCGAGAACGGTTGCGATAAACGCTGTTTTCGCACTGGCGGATAGGGAATATTTTCTGCAACAGCGCCAGCGTTTCACGCACCGCATAACCGTTAGGGAACGGTCCAAAGTACTCGCCTTTGGCATGCTTTGCCCCGCGATGCATCGCCAGACGCGGGTGGGTATCGCCGCTAAGGAATATAAAAGGGTAGGATTTATCATCGCGCAGCAATACGTTATAGCGCGGCTGATACAGCTTGATGTAGTTGTGCTCAAGCAATAACGCTTCGGTTTCAGTGTGCGTTACCGTGACATCAATCTGCTGGATTTGCGCGACCAGCGCTTCGGTCTTGCGTGACGCAAGATTACTACGGAAGTAGCTAGAAAGCCTTTTTTTCAGGTCTTTCGCTTTCCCGACATAGATAACCGTCCCGGCGGTATCATACATACGATAGACGCCGGGCTGACTGGTCACGGTTTTCAGGAACGCTTTGGCATCAAACTGATCGGTCACTGGCTTGTTAATGTCTCCGCATTACACAGTCCATGGCGAATTGCCAGGTGAGTCAGCTCTACATCGCCATGAATGTTTAATTTACTGAACATTCGATAGCGATAGCTGTTCACCGTTTTAGGGCTAAGATTCAGTTGCTCTGAGATCTCATTGACCTTCTGACCTTTGGTGATCATCAGCATAATCTGCAACTCGCGTTCAGACAAACTGGCAAACGGTGTTTCCGTTTTCTCAGGCTCAATCTGGCTGAGCGCCATTTGCTGAGCGATATCGGAGGCAATATAACGCTGCCCGGAAAAAACCGAACGAATCGCACTCACTACTTCCTGGGGGGCGGCGCCTTTGCTGAGATACCCTGCGGCCCCTGCCTGCATAACTTTTGCAGGTAATGGGTTTTCAGTGTGTACCGTCAGCATGATCACTTTAATGTCTGCCGTGGAACGCGCAATTTTGCGGTGATGCTGCCAACTTACTGATTTAGTGTATGATGGTGTTTTTGAGGTGCTCCAGTGGCTTCTGTTTCTATCAGCT
>NZ_JAOWHJ010000064.1:0-33207 GCF_030332695.1 Citrobacter sp. Cpo089
AAATCGGTGGAGCTGCATGACAAAGTCATCGGGCATTATCTGAACATAAAACACTATCAATAAGTTGGAGTCATTACCACTCTGCCTGTGTGAATCCTGTCAGACAGTGTAAACAGTGCGTGGATGTATGCCCACGACAGGCTTGCTTTATTAATGAGTCTGGACGGATGTCGGCTGACAACGAACGCTGTGATGGTTGTGGCGAATGCGTTGTCCAGTGCCCTCACAATGCTGTGACACTATATTAATGAGTCAGGGTGTCATGAAGAGAGGAAACGAGGTATTAACAGGCTATTTATATCCCTGATATTATTTTTCAGGCGACAATGTACATGCAGAGCCGTCCAGCGCGATAGAGAGTCTCCGAAAATCGGTTCAACATGCTAAATTATCCGGTATAAAGGTCGCATTGTTTAAACTGCGACCTTTTGGACGATCAGGCTGAAATTTTCAGGGATTTACTATTTCAGTGCTTTTCTTATTCTCTCTAATCCTTCTTGTATCACGGCGCGTGGACAGGCAAGATTAATCCGTATGTAACCCTCTCCATTGCTTACAAACATGTTCCCGCCTTCAAGCAGTATTCCCGTCTGGTTGGCGAAATAGAGAGAAAGCTGTTGTCTGTCTACCTGCGGTGGCAGGTATTTCTCAATATTTATCCATGCCAGATAAGTTGCATCGGGAATTTTAAAGTTTGCGTCAGGAAAGTGTTCCTGGGTAAATTTTTCTACCAGTCTGAAGTTATCATCAAGATAGTGTTTTAATTGTTCCAGCCACTCGTCGCACCGGGACCAGGCCGCTTTGGTCGCAGCCAGACTCAGTGGTGAAAGAAACTCATCATAAAGACGTAACCATTCTTTTCTGACCTTTTCATTTTTAATAAAAATATGGGACATCAGATTTCCGGCAAGATTAAAGGTTTTGCTTGGTGCCATACAGGTGATGATCTTATCAGTGTCTGGGAACAGTTTTGCCATCGGGATATGATTGATCCCATTTCTCAGTAAATCACAATGTATTTCGTCTGAAATGATCCAGACATTGTTTTTAAGGCACAACTGCCCCATTCTCATTAATTCTTGTTCTGACCAGACCTTCCCGGTTGGATTTTGCGGATTGGATAAAATGAACAGCTTAATATTTAGAGAAGGATCGGTTAGTTTTTTCTCCATATCGTTGAAGTCAATAATGTATTCATTGTCCTGTTTCAGCAAATCAGAACAGATCACTCGACGATAGCTATAGTCTCCAGCCTGCTTAAACGGCGTATAGGATGGTGTATTGATCAACACACTTTCATCCTGTTGTGTCAGTAACGGTACCAGACGGTTAAGTGCAGGAATAATGCCCGGTGAAAGCACGATCTCTGTGGTATCTATATTCCAGTCATAGCGTCTCTGGCACCAGTTGTGGAAAATATGATAGTACTCATCATCGTAAACTTTTGTGTAACCGAGTATTTTTTTATCAAGCCTCTCCTGAATCGCTGCAAGGATTTCCGGAGGTGTCGCAAAATCCATATCAGCGACCCACATTCTGACAAATTCATCGTCCTTAAAGTCAAAGCGGGCACTCTTGTCGGCCTTGAATATATATTGTCTCCACCCATCGTAGTTCAGGGCATCAGTATTTTTTCTGTTGATAATTTCATCAAAATTGTACTTCATAATTTAACCTTCTTTGGACATATATGTTTGTTTAAATGAATTTCAGGAACGGAGAAATACAGAGCAGGATGCCAGTAAAGATGATCAGATACAGAGAAAACCCTTTATATCGGTGAAGGGAGGGTACCTTGTAAACCAGATAAGCAGGGATTAAGCAACCAACAATGCCGAAAATGGGGCTGCAGATTGAGGTGAATAGCAGAACCGGCAGGTTCAGAACGATTGCCCCCCAGGCGATGGCAATAGTGAAAATGACAATACCAACATTAAGCGTTTTTTTATTGATTTTCTCTGAAGGTATAAAACGGGTCAATGCGTTCATCGCCAGTCCCTGTACAGCCTCTTTGAACCCGAGGTAAACGCCGAAGAAGGCAGTCATCAGGGCAAAGATATTCAATGCAACACCAACTGGCGTCACATACTTTGCTGCATCTCCTTCAATAAACTGTGCGGCAATAGCCAGTGCTGAAATATTTTGCTCGTAGGCTTTGACAGCTTCATCGTGACCGAGGGCGAAAGTGAATGATAATGCATAAAAGAAAACAACGATGAATAGTGTACCAAAAGCGATATTCATTGCTCTTAGCGCTTTATATCTTGCCACTTCTATAGATTTGTTTTTTGCACGATATGAAATTACCATCGGACTCAAAGACTGAATAAACAGGATTGATGTCAACGTAAATGGCAAGGTGATAATGGCGTTTTTGATTAAAATACTAAAAGAAGGGAATGAACCGATGTTTTTGGAGAGGTCCCACATGCTGACCATCATCAACCCCAGGATAAGCACTACCACCAGTTTTGATAACACCATGAAAGAGGAAATCCTGAACAAGAGCTCTTCACTACGTGAAGCAATAAGCACAAGAAATGTAATAAGAATTAGGCCATAGAAAGGGTTCTCTGATAAAAGACCCTCAGTTAAGCCAAACGTGTGTAAATACGACGCTGTATCGTTAGTCAACGCCGTAGGGTAGGCGAATATCCAGATGACCAGCATGAGAAAGTAGAGCAGACCGAGGAGCATTCCCCAGTTTTTTCCCAGATAGCCCTCGATGACACCGGGATAGTCTTTACACTCTCGTGAATCTGCCAGCGTATTGATAAACAATCTTTGAAACAGGTACATGGCCGGATAACCAATGATGGAAGAAAGCAGGAATACCCACAATCCAATAAGCCCCACCTGGACCGGTAAAAACACAATCCCGGCGCCGATAGCCATACCTATGCTTATGATAATCCATCCTACATCTGTACTGTCAAATCGGGTTAGTTTTTTCCACTCTTCTGGCGATAATGAGGCCCTGTCGATGTTCTGTTCCAATATGGTCATAGGTATATTCCTGTGTGAGGATATTTTATGGTAATTATTTACAGAGGTTTGCACTTCATAAATGATTCTACCCGGTAAGTATATTAATTATCTTTTTAAAATTAACTATTTTTACAATTTTTGGCTTATCTTATTTCTTGTTTTTATTGATTTGGTTAATTTTATTTCATAAAATTACGAATATGATTACTATCACAGGAGGTTGAACATGGTAAAGCTTGACAAAGTTGATATGCAGATTTTAAAGCTCTTGCAGGAAGATGGCAGGCTGAACAACGCTGAGATTGCCAAGCGTGTTTTTCTTTCCCCTCCAGCCTGCTGGAAACGGCTAAAGTTTTTAGAGCAGGAAGTGATAAAAAACTATCGGGCTTTTATCGAACCGAAAAGCCTTGGATACAATTTTTATGCATTCATGAATATTACATTAGATCTTCATTCCGAGGAGTGCATGCAATATTTTGAGGCAGAAATAATGAAGATTGATAATGTAATTGCCTGTCATAATATCTCCGGAAGATACGACTATCTTCTGCATCTTGTAGTAAAAGATATGGATGATTTTCACAACGTATCAATGATAAGGATACGAAAAATTGGGAATATAAAGGAGATGAATACCAGTTTCAGTATCAAGGAGATTAAATCTTTTAAGGGGTTACCTATAAAATAGATGTGTAGTGGTCAACAATAGTTGGCCACGGCTTTAGAGTTTTTCCAGAGCAATCGTTCTGATTCATTCCGCGTCAAACTACCGTTATATTGATGAGGTCTGAGCTGGCTGTAATAGGGGTCCGCTTGGAAAACGGAAATTATCCCACGCTAAGACTGTTTTTTGTACAAAGCGGTATCGACTGTACGTAATGAGCGGTATTTTCCGGATCCCAGCTTAAGATTATTACGCCAGACGTAATCTCCACTCAGATTGATATGTTCCCAGCCCAGGGGAGAAAGATGAGAGACCAGTTGCTCATTTATCGGGATACCCTTTCGTTTTAGTGACTCAATAGCTCTTTCTATATATACCGTGTTCCACAACGTGATCGCTGCTGTCAGTAATGTCAGCCCGCTGGCGCGATAACTCTGATTCTCCAGCCCACGATCCCTTATTTCACCCAGACGGTGCAAAAAGACCGCTCGCGCAAGGGCATTACGGGCCTCACCCTTATTCAGCCCCGCCTGCACGCGTCGGCGCAGACCGGGATCACGGAACCAGTCCAGCATAAATAGTGTCCGTTCGATGCGGCCAATCTCTCTCAGCGCCTTTGCCAGACCATTCTGCTTCGGATAGCTTGCCAGCTTTTTCATCATCAGTGATGCTGTTACCGTTCCCTGCTTTATAGAACTTGCCAGACGCAGCACCTCATGCCAGTGGGTTTCAATTTCCTTTAGATTCAGGCTGGTTGTCGAGATGATTGACTGAAGCCCCTGATACAACTCAGCTTTTCCATGAATAAACAGCCGTTTGTCATGAAGATCCCGGATCCTTGGCGCAAAAGCGAATCCGAGCAGATGCATTAGCGCAAAAACATGCTCAGTGAAACCTGCTGTGTCGGTGTAATGCTCTGTAATTTCCAGATCAGTTTCGTGGTACAGCAGACCATCAAGTACGTGTGTTGAATCCCGCACGCGGCTGATAACTTTGGTGTAAAACGGGCTGTATTGGTCCGAAATATGCGTATAAATCTGCACGCCTGGATCCTGACCGTATTTAAGATTGACCTGACCAGCATAACGCCCGTGACTCCCCACCCGAAAGTTCTGTCCATCAGACGATGACGTTGTTCCATCGCCCCAGAATGCCGCCAGAGGGCTTTTTTTCTGGGCATTGACCAACTCGGCCAGCGCAGCTGAATAGGTTTCATCCCTGATGTACCAGGCCTGAATGCCCTCGAGTGACGATTTGGTCGTTCCCGGACAGGATTCGGCCATTTTTGTCAGTCCAAGGTTGATACCATCGGCCAGGATGGTGGTCAGTAACAACTTTCTGTCTTTAGGTCTGACGTGATTGTTTTTGAGATGTGTGAAATGGCGGGTAAAACCAGTCCAGCCGTCCACTTCATCCAGCATTTCAGTAATTTTAGGGTGAGGGAGCATGCCATAAACCAGATCGCCAAAAGGGGATGCTGCTGAAGGGACACTGTTATCCAGCGGGGTAATTTTCACGCCTTTATCCGATATATCAACATCGGGTAAATCACCGGCCAGCGCCATCGCGTTAACTTCTTCCAGACGCGATGCAAGAAGCGTCAAACGGCTCTTGATGTATTCATGGCAATCGGCCGGAACAGCAAGGGGTAACTGGTTATCCCGGAGTGATTTTTCAAAATCGTCTGACGGGATCAGATAATCATCGAAATTCCTGTAGCGGCGTGACCCCTTTACCCAGATGTCACCTGAACGTAAGGCTCCCTTCAGTTCATTCAGCACGCAAAATTCGTAATATTTTCGGTCAATGCCGGTGGGGGTGATCACAACCTTTCTCCAGCTTTCCGGGATGAACCCGATTGGCGCGGAAGGCGGTACTTTTCGGAGTTGTTTTCTATACATATCTCTGACGGTATCCAATGCGTCACTGAGCTGCATTGCGGCGGGTGCAGCCCTGAACTGCAACACGGACAGCATCCGGGGGGCGTATTTACGCAGCGTACTGTATTTTTCTGTGATCAGATGCAACGGGTCGAAGTTGTCCTTACGTGACAGGAACCGCGTCTCTTCCACGCTGTTGATGAATTCCTGCCAGGGAAGGACGTCTTCTATTGCGGCCCAGGGATCTTCCCCGGACTCTCTGGCGTTAAGTAATGCCTGTCCGACGGTAACGTATTGCTTCAGTTTACTCTGAATCAGCTTTCCCGTTTGCTGGAGCCGCTCGGCCTGAGTACGTTTTGCCCTGCTGAACAGACTACTCAGAATACGCTCGTGCAGATCAATAACTTCGTCAGTCAGGGTGGATCTGGCCTCCGATATGATACAAACCAGCGAGGCATAACGGCGAACATCCGTGAATCTTGCCAGATCCCGGCTACTCATTTTCCTGCCTTCGCGTGCGAGTTTCAGGAGTCGGTTCTGGTGAACGGAAAGTGCAATGCCGTCAGGGAGTGCCAGCGACTCAATCGCATTTAACCGGTCGATATGTTGCAGGACATTTTTACCATTAATTTTTCCCGGAGGCTGGAGCAGCCAGGCCAGCCGTGAAGGTTGCTCACCCTCAGATACCAACAGACGGTCCAGTGCCGCTTTATGCCCTGGTTCAAGCTGCGCGGTAAGCGCAGAAAAAACCGCCCTGTCGGCAAGTGTTGTTGCTTCGGCCAGGGTTCGTTCGATCACTTCAACAGAGGGGAAAATAACCTTATTATTGTGGAGCCAGGAGAGCATTTCCTCCGCAAGTAAAAAACCTCTGTCTGTCCGCATGGCGTGGGGATAAAGGTGGCGAATACAGGTTTTTTGCAGCGCCCGGTTAAAAGGGGATAATTCCAGGTAGCGGTAGAGTTCAGCCAGATGTTCCCAGCGGGTGACCTCTCTTGATGCATACTCGGCCCACAAATCAGACTGGACTTTCAAATGAGCCGCCAGCCTGAAGACAACACAGTCGTGAGGTGAAATACTTTTGTCGGGAGGAAACCCTGGTCCTCGCAAATAACAGAGTAAAACTGCAAAGCCCAGACGGTTAGCTGGCCTGCGGTGTTTATTAATGAGCGCGAGGTCATGTTCACTCAGAAAGCACATGCGCGTCAGAAATACGTCATCATCCGGCACAATCAACAAGCGTTCTTTTTCTTCACTACTGAGCATTTGTCTCCGTGGCATAAATGCTTCCCCTGCACATAGTTCATTAAAGTTATCATTCGCACTGACCGAAACCGGTCGGTTTCGTACACCGCTTACAGCACATGTCCGAAACTTAGTGAAATTAATTTCGGACACACGTTATAATTCGGACACCTATTTCGTACGGAAAGTTTCCCATGTCACGTGTTTTTGCCTACTGCAGGGTCTCAACTCTGGAACAGACCACAGAAAACCAGCGTCGTGAAATTGAAGCGGCGGGTTTTGCCATCAGATCCCAACGACTTATTGAGGAGCATATCAGTGGCTCGGTTGCTGCCAGCGAACGCCCCGGATTTATCCGGTTGCTAGATCGCATGGAAAATGGGGATGTACTGATTGTCACCAAACTTGACCGTCTGGGTCGTAATGCGATGGATATCCGAAAAACAGTAGAGCAACTGGCGGCTTTAGATATTCGCGTTCATTGTCTCGCACTCGGAGGCGTTGACTTGACCAGTCCGGCCGGAAAAATGACTATGCAGGTAATTTCTGCTGTAGCGGAGTTTGAGCGGGATTTGCTGCTTGAGCGAACGCATTCAGGTATTGCGAGGGCAAAAGCGGCTGGAAAACGCTTCGGTCGCCCTCCCATCCTGAGCGAGGAACAAAAGCAAACAGTGACAGAGCGCCTAAATGCTGGCATCAGTATCAGTGCTATTGCCCGGGAATTTAATACCACCCGCCAGACTATCCTTCGGGTAAAGGCTGGATTGCTGCAAGAGTGAGCGGCTGGGAATATTATAAAAAAATCAAATGGTTATTATGAAATAAAACAGCCTTCTGGGTTCTTTTCCCCCTATTTTTTATAAAAGAGTAGACAAAAGAGGTTCGCGATATTAACCTACCAACTAGATGGTTGGCGCTGATTACACCAGCTATAACTTTTATCAAGAAATTACAGGAGCCATTATGTCTACTACCGTTAAACCTTCTGCAGACGCAGCTGCGATCCACAATACCCGTGAAGCAGTTCGCAGCCAGCCTGGCCTGGGTAACCTGACTTTCCAGATGAAAGCCCGTTCCAGCGGCGGATTAACCGTTCGCACAGAGACCGGCGCCACAATCCAGAACGGCGTTATCGATACCAGCCGCGTGGGGAAATTTTCTAATATCGGTGATGAACCCGCAGGTTTACTCGGCACCGATACCGGCATGAGCCCGACTGAATACATCATGCAGGCGCTGGCTGGCTGTTATACCGCCACCCTCACCATGATGGCTGCTGAAAAAGGGATCGACCTGGACGGTATCGAGCTGGATCTTAATTTCGATATCAACCTCAACGGCTTCCTTGGGCTGGACAGCAACGTGCGTAAAGGTGCGAAATCTATTCGCGTCGATGTTCACCTTACGAGCAAGACCGCCAGTCGCGAGGAGTTAGAAGCGCTGGTCAGCGAAATGCAAAAGAATTCGCCAATCCACGATACTCTGGCTAATCCGGTTGAAATGATTACACGCCTGGCGTGATGTCAGAGATGTAATGCTGCCATTCAGAATGCAGGATGGCAGTGACGTTCAGCTCTGCACGATACTGAGTCAGTGATACAACTTGCTACGGAAAAATAGCAACAATATAATCTATCAACTAGTAGATTATATGGAGTAATTATGACAACCATGACACGGGAACGGCTGCTCAGCGAAGCAGAACACCTGATGCGCGAAAAAGGGTATTCAGCATTCAGCTATGCTGATTTATCAAAAATAGTGGGTATCACCAAGGCCAGTATTCATCACCATTTCCCGACCAAAGATATTCTGGGTGAGCAGGTGGTAATACAGGCGTTCTCTGATACGCAACGCGTATTTGAGCAGATAGAGGCTACTGAGAAAAGCGCGGAGAAAAGAATTGCGGCCTACATCGATATCTTCGCGCAAAGCCATAAAGCTTCACTACTGCCACTGTGTTGTGCGTTGTCAGCAGAGACCGCCAATCTGCCTCAGGCAATTACTGTACAGACATCACTTTATTTCGATATGCAAATCGAGTGGCTCACAAAAGTCGTCAGGGCGGGCATGGAGTCAGGTGAGTTTTCATCCCATGCCGAACCATCAGATATTGCTTTGATGATCATTAATGTCTGTGAAGGCTCAAGCGTAGTGGCGCATGCAACGGCCAGACCCGAAGTCTTCGCCAACAGCCTTAAGTATATAAAACTGCTTCTTAATACCCCTCATTCAGGAGAATGACACTATGCTGGACTGGAACAACTATCGCTCAGAGTTAATGCAACGTTTAGGCGAGTTGGGCAAACTGACCCCCGAGACCATGAAAGGCGTGGTTGCCCTGGGCAACGCAGGTAACAAAACTGACCTTTTGGGCGCAAAAGTGCGTGAACTCATTGCCCTGGCGTGCGCAGTCACAACCCGCTGCGACGGCTGTATTGCTTTTCACGCCGACGCCGCTGTGAAAGCCGGTGCAACCGACGCTGAAATTGCTGAAGCGCTGGGCGTGGCGATTAACCTCAACGCTGGCGCGGCGGTCATTTATTCAGCCCGCACTCTGGATGCCGTCGGTCAGGCACGCGGTTAAGCATTAATAAATTCCACGTTAAAAGGGCATTACTGCCCTTTTTTTATGTCCGCAATCGCCTGAGCATATACCGATGCAGGTTTCACACCCGGTATGCGTTTAACTAATTGCCCTTCATGAAATATCAGCACAGACGGCAGCCCCCAGATCTCGTATTTGGTTGTCAGCACCGGCGCCTGATCTACATTGACTTTCCCCACCTGAATATCTCCATCGAGCCGGTCTGCAAACTGACTGAACATTTCTTCGCTGGCCTGACAGGGCGGACACCAGGGTGCAGAGAAACGTACCACCGATATTCCTTTGTACTGCTCTATCTGGCGGAAATTATCTTCGTTATAAGCTGTTAATGTACGCATGGTGATGACCTCGCAAAATGAGTGACAATTCAGAAATGGCTGCGTTATGACAAAAAAATACGGCACCCCCGTTGACCTACCTACTAGATGGTTGGTATATTGCCATCCATCAGATGTTTATGCAACTCCAGTGCGCGACGTCCGGTCGATGATACTTCCGGGTTGTGCAAATCCCTGCCGGGATACTCCTTTTTGTTTCTGTGAGGTATACGATGAGTAAGCTTTTCACCCCCTACAATCTGTCTGGCCTGGCGTTAAAAAACCGTGTAGTCATGGCACCGATGACCCGCACCCGCACCATGAATGACGTGCCGGATGAGGTCGTGGCTTTGTACTATGCACAGCGTGCTTCTGCTGGCCTGCTCATCACCGAAGGGATGCCGGTTTCAGAAGAAGGCCGGGGTTACCTCTATACCCCTGGTATCTACAACGACGAACACGTCCAGGGCTGGCGTAAGGTGACACAAGCGGTTCACGCCAAAGGTGGCCGTATTTTCGCGCAGCTCTGGCACGTCGGCCGTATGTCTCACGTCTCTCTTCAGCCAGGCCACATAGCGCCGGTTTCAGCGGGCACCGTTCAGGCGGTCAATACCACCGTTTTTGCGCTGACCGAATCCGGAGAACCGGGCCCGGTTGTACCAAGCCAGCCACGCGCGCTGGAAACGCATGAAGTGAAACGCATCACTGCAGACTTCGTGCACTCCGCACGCCTGGCGATGGAAGCCGGCTTTGACGGTGTGGAAATCATGGCTGCAAACGGATTCATCTTTGACCAGTTCCTCAGTAGCGAACTGAACACCCGCACCGACGAATACGGCGGCTCGGTGGAAAATCGTCAGCGTTTCCTGCTGGAGACCATTGACGCCGTGGCGGAAGCCGTGGGTAACAGCCACGTTGCCGTGCGCCTGTCACCGTTCGGCCGCATTTATGACCTCGCGCCGTATGAAGGTGAAGAGCAAACCTGGTCAGCCATCACCGACGCGCTCGGTCAGCGGGAGCTGGCTTACGTACACCTTTACTATCAGCCGGTGTACACCAAAGCGCCACTTCCGGAAGGATTCCGCCGCCGTTTTCGCAACACGTTTAAAGGCACCATCATCGCTGCCGGCGGTTTCACCCGTGATATCGCAGAGCAGGCTCTGGAAGATGATGAGCTGGATCTGGTGGCATTTGGTGTGCCCTACATCGCTAACCCGGATCTGGTTGAAAGAATGCAAAACGGCTGGCCACTGGCAGAAAGTGACCGCGCCACCTACTACGGCGTCAGTGGTTCCCCGGAAAAAGGCTATACCGATTACCCGGTCTGGCAGGCGCAATAAATCCCATACGGTCGCGGTTCTCTGATAAGTGAGACCCGACCGCCCAAGGTCTTTGAGGAATCATTATGCAAACGCTGAAACCCACCCTCACCATCGATATCTGGTCAGATTTGGTCTGCCCGTGGTGCTGGATTGCTAAGAAAAGATTTGAACAGGGTCTGAATCGCTTTGAATTTCGCGATCAGGTGGTGATCCGTCATCACAGCTACCGTCTGGCCGGTGGTACTCCCGCTATGCCTTTTAAGGATGCCATCGTTAAAAAACTGGGCAGTCAGCATTCAGCGGAGCTGATGATGAATCAGGTGGGCACCGCCGGTAAATCTGAAGGTCTGATCTACAACTTTGACGGCATGATGTTTGGTGATACAGAAGATGCACACACCCTGCTGGTTGCCGCGCGTAAGGCCGGAATTGCGGACGCGGTGGAAGAACGTTTTTATCACGGCAGTATCACCGAAGGTCGCTCTCTCTTTGACCGTCAGCAGCTCGTTGCAATGGCCGTAGAAGCCGGTATGGAGAAAGCTGACGCCGAAGCCGCTCTGGAAAATGACGATTTTCGCGCCACCGTTTCCGACGATGAAGCCCACGCACAGTCTATTGGCCTCAGCGGCGTTCCGGTTTTTGTGATGAACGAGAAATACGCCATCAGCGGGGCTCAGGGGGCAGACAACTTTTTGAATGCCCTGCGTCAGGTCTGGGATGAACAGCAAACCGAATTTTCAGCCACTGCGGGTCAGACCTGCGGAACGGATGGCTGCAGCATTTAATCCGTCAACCGCCGGCAGTTTCACGCTGCCGGCAACGTCTTACCCACCAGTAATGGAGTCTGAAAATGAATACATTTTTCAAAGGTAAAAAACTGCTTGTCGTCGGCGGCACCAGCGGCATGGGTCTCGCCGTGGCACGCATGGTACTGGAAGCGGGCGGCAGTGTGGTGCTGACCGGGAATAAAAAAGACAAAGCCGAAGCGGTACAAAAAGAGCTGAGCCCGCTGGGACCGGTGGCGGTCATCGCGGCCAACCTGATGACTGAAGAAGGTATGGAAACTATCCGTCATGAAATCAATGCCAGCCATCGCGATATCAGCCTGATGGTAAATGCCGCCGGGATCTTTATGCCGAAAGGGTTTACCGAGCACAGCTTTGCCGATTATGACATGTACTTTTCGCTGAACCGCGCCACGTTCTTTATTACGCAGGATGTCGTGAAGAACATGCTCGCCGCGAAGCTCGAAGGGTCTATCGTCAACGTCGGTTCGATTGGTGCCCAGGCAGCACTGGGTGACTCGCCGTCCTCGGCCTATTCAATGGCAAAAGCGGGTCTGCATGCCCTGACGCGTAATCTGGCGATTGAACTGGCCAGCGCGGGTATTCGTGTCAACGCTGTGTCTCCCGGGATTGTTCATACACCAATATACGAAGGCTTCATGGACAAAGCGGATATCGCTGATGCTATGAAGTCGTTGAACGATTTCCACCCGTTAGGCCGCGTCGGAACCGCAGAGGATGTGGCAAACACCATTCTCTTCCTGTTGTCTGACAAAACATCATGGGTGACGGGCGCTATCTGGGATGTCGATGCCGGCATTATGGCGGTCAGACGATAACCCCGGTACGTTGACAAGAGCCGCCCCTTTACGGGCGTCATTTTTTTGTCGCCAGAAATGTCATCAGCAGGCTTCACTCAGGATATTCACAACCTGTTCATCCGTGCCTTTTTTGTTCCCGGCACAGGGTGTTATGCCGGGTTCTGACGACATCCTGACAGGACAAACGGCCAGAGAGAAAGGGGTTATACCCTGTTAGGGGCCGGTGTCCGCAGTACCTGTGAAATTCTTTTCATCCCTGCTGTCAGCATAGTCCGTGGGCACGCCAGATTTAACCGGATATGTCCTTCCCCATTGTCGACAAACAGCAAGCCCCCTTCAAGAAGCACCCCTGACTCCCGGGCAAAATACAGCGATAAATCCTCACCCACAGTGTCGGGCAGGTAGTGGCTAATATCTATCCAGGCCAGATATGTCCCTTCGGGGATCGAGAACCTGGTTTCGGGTAAATAGCTTTTGAGGTAGTCGTGCAGGTACTGGAAATTGCCGTCAATATATTCCCTCAGATGGACAAGCCAGTCATCGCATTCACTCCACGCCGCTTTGTTTGCTGCCAGGCTCAGCGGAGAGATGAACTCGTCGTGTCTGAGACGCCACTCGCTTCTGACACCGGGATCCGGAATAATGATATTTGCCAACAAATTCCCGGCCAGATTGAATGTTTTACTCGAGGACATGCAGGTAATAATGCGTGTAGAATCAGGGAAAAGAGAGGCGGCCGGTGTATGACCGATACCACTTCGGGACAGGTCACAGTGAATTTCGTCAGATATCACCCAGATATCATTGGCCAGGCAAATTTCAATAATCCGCTTAAGTTCATCAGGCCGCCAGACTCGTCCGGTCGGGTTATGCGGATTACACAGGAAAAGAATTTTCACACGTAAGTCGGCCTGACTGGCTTTGCGTGTAAAGTCTTCCCAGTCAGGTTCCCAGCCACCTGCTGATTTTTTTAACGCCGAGTACACCACGCGACGCTGACTGTATTCACCCGCCTTTTTAAACGGGCCATATGAAGGCGTCATAATAAGAATACTGTCATCCTTGTCGGTCAGAAGCGGGACGAGACGGTTCAGCGCGGGAATAATGCCCGGAGACAGTACAATGTCTTCCGTTTTGAAACGGTGACCATATTGTCGCTCACACCAGTTGCCAAAGATTTCATAGTATTCTTCGTCGTAGATTTTAGTGTAGCCGAGTATTTTTCTATCCAGACGGTCTCTGATGGCCTGAAGAATCGGCTCTGGTGTGGCAAAAGCCATGTCAGCAACCCAGAGGTTGATTAGCCCTTCTGCCGGATACCGCATTGCAAATTCGGACTGCCCCGCAAACAGGTATTCCCGCCAGCCGTCCACGGTAAGACTGTCTGTTTTCTCTCTGCTTACGTACTCATCAAAATCATATTTCATTTCATGAACCTGCCTTAGGTGTAGTCTGAAACGTCGACCTCAGTATTCCTGTCAGTCTGATGCCGGAGCGGGAAAACTGGCTCGTGTGATTAACATAAGAGAATCATTACAACTGCATGAATTAATTGCGTTATTGAGGTTTTCTCGCCTTTGCCATCGGCTGACGGGGGGATTTCTCGCGTGTCACCATCACAATGCCAGTCAGCACTGCCAGGGCAGAAAATATCGTTCTGACCGTCAGTGATTCACCCAGGAATACCACACCCCCTAGCATTGCCAGGCAGGGAACGCTGAGCTGAAGGATACTGGCGGTAATAGAGCCGAGGGAGGGTAAAAGGGTATACCACAATACATAGGCACCGGCTGAGGCGACGGCACCGGACAGCAATGACAAAGCAATGCCTGCAGCATCAGAGTGACCCTGCTTCATAAACAGCAACGTAAGAGCGAGAGCCATCGGCGCTGCGAGAATAAAATTAGCCGCAGTTGAAGCCCCGGCAGCCTGGCCCGCCCTCCCCCTGACGGAATAGGCGGCCCAGGCTAATCCGGAAACGATCATCATAAGTGCACTGTAAAGCGGCGGTGCCTTCGTCCCGGGTAACAGCAGGGCAGCAATTCCCGTCAGAGCCAGAACTAAACCGCAAGCCCGCATAGCGGAGAGTGATTCTCCTTTAAATAATCCGTGGATCACCATCGCAAACTGTACGGCACCAAAAAGTAACAGCGCACCAGCCCCGGTATCGAGATGGATATAGGCGACAGAAAACAGCACCGCATACGCCATGAGGTAAAACCCGCTCAGCGGACGCCACAGCGATAATGTGGTCCTGGCGTGATAAAAGAGGAAGGGGGACAGGACGAATGCACCACTGGCCAGCCTGAGGCTGCTGAATGAAAGGGGATCAATGTGGCCTCCCTGCAGGGCCAGACGACACAGAATGGAGTTTGCCGCAAATGCCAGCATTGCCAGTGATATTTTAAGAATGAGCGCGCACCTGGCCATTCGAGAAGTCCTCACAAAAGCCTTGTAAACTACCATCTAGTTGGTAGCATAGCGTAAGTGATCGCCGAACAGGAAGCAATAACCAGCTTCCAAACTGGAAGGTGAGGACAGGCATTCGGAATGAATTCTGTTTCACATCCCCAGTGGAGGACGGAAAACGCGTTATGCCAGATGCAGAGCAGAAGATTATTTTTCTCCTGCGATCAAACATATGACATCAGTTTAAGGCCCGGAATATCCTATGAAAAAACTAAAATTTACGTTCAAAAATGCGGCGGGTGAAGAACTGGCCGGATTGCTTGAACTTCCTGAAAATCCTAAAGCGTTTGCGCTGTTAGCTCATTGTTTTACGTGTGGCAAAGACCTCAAAGGCGCGGCGCGTATTGCGCGGAAACTGACAGAGAAAGCTATCGCCGTTCTCCGGTTTGATTTTACTGGTCTGGGAAACAGCGAAGGGGATTTTTCCAACACCAACTTCTCATCCAATATTTCGGACCTGCTTTGCGCGGTAGATTATCTCCGCCGACAGTACGAAGCGCCTTCTTTGCTCATCGGTCATAGCCTGGGGGGATCGGCCATCCTGTCTATCGCCGGCGAAGTTCCTGAGGCAAAGGCCATTGTCACCATAGGATCACCCGGAGAACTGACACACGTAAAACGTCTTTTTAAGGATGATGTTGAAAACATTAACCAGCATGGAGCCTATCCCGTTGAGCTGGCCGGGCGGGTGTTTACGTTAAAGAAACAGATGCTGGACAATATTCAGGAACACAAAATCGCTCATAAGGTGTTCGCCATGAACAAACCTCTGCTGATTTTTCATGCGACTGAAGATGATACCGTGTTAATTGAGCAGGCCGAGAAAATATTCAAAGCAGCTAAGCATCCCAAGAGTTTCATTTCCCTGGGTAAGGCTGATCACCTTCTGACACATGCTCAGGATGCTGAATACGTTGCCGATATCATTATATCGTGGAGCGAATGTTACCTATAAACAGAGTAAATGCGTTCAAACTCGTAGCGCTGAGGGCGATTTTCTGCAGAGATCGGACGCTGTTTATGCTGGACTGATTTTGCGATAAAGGCTTAGGCCGATGCATACAGGCGGGGCTGAATAAGGGTGAGGCCCTTGGGCGAGCATCCTTCATGCACCGGCTGAATGAAATCAGGGATCTGGGGGTGGGAGGATCAGCGTTACCACGCCACCGGCGCTGACACTACATACGGCGGCGATAACACTCTGGAATACGGTTTATATAGAAAGAACCATTGAGCCGCTTAAGCAAAAAGGAGTCCCTGTTAATGAACTGCTGGTCTCTCATCCTTCTCCACTGCTGTACAAAATATAGTCTTAGCGTGGGATAATTTCCGTTTTCCAAGCGGACCCCAATAAGGGCGAGGCGCGCAACGCGCTGGCCAGGGCGGTCTTCTTCTACCGATTGGGTGAAATCCGCGACCGCAGTTTTGAGCAGCAGCGCTACCGGGCCAGCGGCCTCAATCTGGTGACGGCGGCCATCGTGTTGTGGAACACGGTCTATCTGGAGCGTGCCACCAGTGCTTTGCGTGCCCACGGCAAGGCGCTGGACGACACGTTGCTGCAATATCTGTCACCGCTGGGGTGGGAGCATATCAACCTGACCGGCGATTACCTATGGCGCAGCAGTGCCAAGGTCGGTGCGGGGAAGTTCAGGCCATTGCGACCGCTGCCACCGGCTTAGCGTGCTTTATTTTCCGTTTTCTGAGACGACCCCTGAATAGTCCATCCTGTTTTCTCCACTGCGAATCTGTTCAAAATTACGGCGCATGCTCATTATGCCGCGTAGCGGCATGGAGACGCCAGCAGGAGTCACACTGAGCGCAGTCGGTGGGAGGCGTCGTGACCGGCGCAGCCGTTACGGATTGATAGTTTCTGCCTTGCCCACCCCATTCCCTGCAAAGCCAAATCCACTAAAAGCTACTCCGGTTGATGATTTGCGCCGTCGGAGTGGTCACGACAAGGCATGGCCGAAGTCGGGGCGTATCTCCGCGTTAGCGGGCCGTTAGGGCCGCTTACGGGCGTGTACGGAAAACTGTCAGCAGCACCACCCACAGCGACACTGAATTCTAGTTACAACATCCCTTACAAAGCGGGGGGTGTTCCGGCCCTTTGGGCCGGGGCGGCGTCGGTTTGGCAGGGGTAAGGGGTGTGCACTGGGGTGGCTTTTTACGCCACCGGGGCCCGGCGCTTGGCGACGGGAGGTACTTTTGTCTTTTTTCTGAGCGCGCGGCCGGGGGCCGCTGCATGCGAAGGCATTACCGGTTTTCCCCGTTATCCACGGAAGTTATGCAGTGAACAGGAGGTCTCTTTTATGAATATAAGTAAAAGGTGAAACCCTGAATATTTTGCAGGTATGTGGATGTCAGTTGCAGGTAACTGCTTTTCCCTATTTGCGGGTATTTGTGGATAAACGGGACGGTATGACATCCCCGCCGGGATATCGTGCAGGCTGTCGCAGAAAAAGGGAGGCATTCACGGGGCAGGTGTTCATAAAACAGGCAGGGATAATGTCGGGACGTGAGAAGGCCTCCGCCGTCAGGCGGATAAACCAGAAAAGGGGTCAGTGCGGCGGGGAAGCGCCCGGAATGGCCAGGTCGACCAGTTCCAGCTGGTACAGCTGTGACCAGACCATTTTCTCAAACTGGCGGGGCGTCAGGTGCTGCGTCCGGCCCTTCAGACTGCGCCAGAGCTGCTCTGACACCTGGCGCTTGCGTTCATCAAAAGGCAGGTCAGACAGTTTCTGACGCATTTTACCTTCGATGGCCCGGGTCCGGCGGCTGAGAAGGGTCTGATGCCGGCAGCGTTCGTACCAGCGGCGACGGGCGGCTTTCAGGGACAGGGTTTCGCCGGGCTTCAGCTGGCCATCGTCGATGGCCTGAAGACGCATCTCCTGCTCCGCGCGCAGCCTGTCCATGTTCACCCCGGTCAGCTGCCAGCCTGCGTCAGTGATAATGACGTGTTTCGGAAAACGGCAGCCGTTCACGCAGTCCCATTCCGCCGGCGGGCATTTGACCACCCCAAAGCGCTCCAGTTCGTGGATCAGGCGCGAAACGCGTGACGTTGTCACAGCCTGCTCCGCAATGATGTGGTCATCCGCATCCCGCGGGCTGAGCGCGGCCGCCAGGGCGGAGACATTGATGGTCACCACACTGGTGGCCAGATCGACTTTGTTGATGAACAGGATGAACAGCGCATCCAGCAGCTGCCGGCGCTCCGGACGGAATGCCCGCCGGCGGCCGGCAGTATTACGCAGGAACACAAAGACGGGATCGGCAGAAACCCGGCGGCGCACCACCCACTGACCGGTGGTTTTATCCCGGCTCATCAGGTTACGCAGGGCACGACCGTGCTCCCGGCTTAAGGGTTTGTAGTGCGACGGCCGGATATAGACCGGGGCCGGGCATTTACAGGCCGTGGAATGAAGGCCACGGGCACGCCTGTCGGCGCGGGGGATCAGTATTTCATTCACGCCGGCCTGTTCTTATGGCGGCCGGGTGTTGTTTTCTATGGTGCATGCGTTATAATCCTTCACAGGCCACGCGCCTGCTTTTGGACCCCCTGATATCTGATGATTCCGCCAAGTTTCGTACAGATTTCGGGGGGTTTGTGCATTCAGGCTCCGGGAACTCCCCGTCACCTGCTCCTGAGCGTCTTTCCGGACACGCTCCCGTCCATGTTCCTGCTTCCGGAAGTCCGCATTTCTTCCGAAAAACGTTCTGCCACCTGCCAGCCTCACCACAAAGCCGCCCACATAAACTGGGGTCAGGTCACAAAACTAAACTGAATCAACAGACTGCCCCACCACAAGACACCTGAAGACGCTGACATTCTACCTTCTCACACCTGAATTTGCCATACGAAATGATCCCGGATCATGGTGGGATACCGCAGGATCGACAGCAAAGAAAAGGGACAGACGGGAAAGAGAAAACATCGCAGCGCCCGCCGCAGGGTCAGACCTCTGGTCTGACTGAGGAAGCGCCAGGGCGCAAAGGCCGGCCCGGGCAGGAACGCACCGGGGCCACCTGACAGCAATTTCTGGCGGGAAAAGGCTGTCAGTCCCATTACCGGTACGTGACCGGGGCGGTCACTGACTCAGCTGCGCGGGCAGCCGCCGGTACTCTGTAAGGCAAGAAATTCAGCGGTCATTGTCTGCAGCGCCTGACTGTCACGGTTTCTCAGCAGCGGAATACCGGCCTGGCGCATGACCTCATTCAGCAGGATATCGCGCCGGCGACGGCTTTTTTTCAGGTGCGAGGCATCATCCAGCTCCAGCGCGGCCACAATCCGGAATGACAGCCGGTCCACGATGACCACATCACAGTGCCACCTGGACACCAGGCTGAACAGTTTCCACCACGCCCGGCTGCGCGCCCTGACGCGGGGGGCTATCTGCACAATATCGGCCACCCGCACCTGCGGACACAGATACCAGCGATTCATGTCCACGGTGCGGAACAGTCCCTGCATAAAATTCACTTCCCGGTCCGTCATCAGGTGTGCCTGACGCGCCAGGAATACGCCGCCGGCGATGAGATGCTCTGTTTCTCCCGGCCGGATGCCCGCCTCCCTCAGTGTTCTGATGAACGGAGACTGAGGGCTGTTCGCTTTTATCACGCGGAAAAATAGCGCCAGCATGACCATCAGCGGGAGGATAAACCACAGAATGGTTGTATTCACGGGTGCTCTCCTTCGCCGGCGGATGTGGTGTTCCCGGGCACGGTCCGCAGCTCCGGGTGGTCAGCAGGGACGCTCAGGGAGAACCCGGCGGAGAACAGCCAGCCGTCCAGCGTGACCCGGTTTTCAGGTTCGTCAGGCGCACACAGCGTAATGCTTTGCGCTGTAACGTCTGTGATTTCAAAGTTTTCTTCCGAAAGAATGCGGATAAGGTCATCACGTGAACGGATAATGCCCTGCCCCACCAGGTTTCTTAGCGCTCTTTTTAAAATTGCGCAGGCTTCTTCGTTTTCTTTCTGACTGTCTCGGTTGTCTTCTGACATGCTCTTTCCTTATCTGACCGGACCGTTGTGCCCCCGGGCGACACGGTCCCTGGCCTGTGTCATGCGGCCGGCTGGCCGCGCCTGATGATTACGGTTTCGGATTACCCGCGGCGGTATTAATTGCCCTCTGCAGGGTATCTGCGCGGGTAAGTCCGGGGATGACGGTCACCCTGCCGGCACGGGCCCCGGCAGAAGGAAGTACCACCAGGGCAGGCGTCCCGCTGAAGCCCAGTTGCTGCGCCAGCGTCTGAATTCCGTCCAGCGTGCCCTGTACATCAGCCGCCTGCCCGGCGTCGAAATTCACGGCGGTTGCCGCCGCACGGATATCGTCATCCGTCAGCCGGCCCTCGTTATGGCCGGTGGCATACAGTGTGTTGTGATAGTGAAGCCAGGCCTCAGCCCCTTTCTGCAACCATATCTGCAGCCCGGTTTTCGCTGCACGCCCGGATTCCGGCCAGCGCGTCTCAAATATCGGGAGTGCCTTGAACACAAAACGCACGTCCGGGTTGGCCGCCATGACTTTCTGGAGCACCGGAGCCAGTCGGGCACAGTAGATACACTGGTAATCGAAGAATTCGACGACCGTCACCTGCGCATCAGCGGGACCATACGACGGGGTGCCTTTATCATCCAGCAGTGCCCCCTGATGCTCAGCGACAGCCGCCGTCATGGCCTGCATCTGCCTTTCCTGCAGTTTCTGGCTGACGTTAACCAGTACCTCCGGATGGGCGACGAGGTAGTCTGCGGCCACTTCGCCAATTCTGGCCTCCTGCGCCGGTGTGAACACCGGCTGAGGGGTTGCTGCGCGTGCTGTCGGACCAGAAATAATGAATGTTGTAACTATTAGTGAGGCTAAAACTGTTCTGCTTGTGCTTTTCATTTGCATATGCCTGATTTCATTGTGGTAGAGGCTGGATTAACGTTCTTTCTGGATGGTACGGCTGAGGGTCTGTTCTTCGTGTTCCGGCATCCGGCCACGTTCCTGCGTGTCTGTCTGCCGTGCTATATCCCGCTCATTACGGGCAAGTTCAGTCACCTGACGGGAGACACCGGAAACCTCAGCAACGCGTCCCGCATCGTGCTCCTTATCGGTACGTCGTATTCTTGCGAAATCACTGTCAGAGTTTCCCTCTCCGCCCGCAATCCTTCTGAGTGTATTCTGGTCCGGTTCAGGCTCACCCTGTTGCCCCTGCATATCGTTAAAAGAGGCTCTGACATTCAATTCCTCTTCGGCGGGGAAAACAATCCTGCCAGGTATCTGTTCCGCTGTTTCGCTGCCTGCTTTTGCTGCGCTGATGGCCAGATTTTCTTCTGCGTGACGACGCTCTGCTTCCTGTTCTTTTACCGTACTGATGTCCACCGGGGGGCTCTCTTCATTCCGTAAATTGTCCGTCCCGGGCAGGGCAATTTCGCTGTCTCTCTGGCTGATGATTTGCACTCTGCTTTCTTCGACCTCCCGACGCTCGCCACCACTGATTTTGAGCAACTGAGCCGCCACGGATTCATCCCCGGTCTGCCACACCACACCGTCCTGCGGATGAGTACGGACAGCGTCGAGCGCGGCGGCCAGTTCACCGACCACACGGGTGTGACCCGACCGGCTTCGCTGCAGCAGCGCCCCGCGCCCCCGCTCACTCATCACCATCCGGGTGTCACCCTGCGTCAGTCTCCCCTCCGGGCTGGCAACCAGTGAGACCAATGCCAGACCGGCACCTTTACCGTTGTTGTCGTAAACAGGCAGGGCCAGTGCGGGCTCCGGGAAGCGTCGCGTCGCCGGGATAATTTTCGCCGTCAGCGACGTCTCCTGCATTCCCTGATGCCGCAGCCAGGCCCGCCCGATGGCGGTCTTACTGACGGGCTGCCCCATTGACCAGATGGCTTTCGCCTGTTTACGCTGCGTCTCCGGGGCCAGCGCATCATGGGCCGTTTTGATATCACGTTCCGGGGTTTTCACCGCCCGGACCCAGTCCGCTTTCCCGTCGGTATAAATCTGCACATGCTCCTTCACACGCGATGCGGAAATATAGAAGGCCCGACGAGTGGCCAGCATCTTACGCCCGGCGTCCGTACCCTCCAGTGAAATAACGTAATCCGTGCTCGCCCCCTGTGCGCCGTAACCCGTCACCGCCCAGCCATAGTCGATATGCTGCTGAGCACGGACCGCCTTCGGGTTAATGATAATGCGGCCTTTTTCTGACGTCAGGCGGATATCCCCTGATTCGCTGACAGACTCCACGGTATAACGCTGGTTACCGGTCTGTCCCTGCTCGCGGTCCGTGAGCGTAAATTTCAGCAGGTCACCGGACCGGACTTCCCTCTCCTCGCGCTGAAACAACTGTACATCGCCGGTGATAAGCTCCTTCGGTGAATACAGCCCGATATTGCCCTCTTCATCACGGACGGTGACCGTGCTGCCGTGCCGGTCTACAGCCAGCACATCCTGATACGCATCGCCGTAAATCTGTGGCAGCGTCATTTTCAGAACCATGTGCGTCTGTGTGGGGGCATACCAGTAATGGACGTCATAGATTTTCGGTGTGCCCGTTGCCGGCATGAGGTCGATAAAACTGCTGTTAATACTGGCAAACCACCACAATGAGCCGTTATCAAAGGTATCCTGGGGTATACGCCAGAAGAAGATGGCCGAGGCCAGTACCGCAAACAGAATGAAGATCCAGAATCCTATCCAGTTGTTAACCTGAAAGAACATGCGCCACCGGTAGGCAGTCATCTGCCCACCCTGAGTGAGATTTTTACCAGCGAAGCTCATAGATTTTTGTCCGACAGTCATCGCATCACCAGTGAGGTGATGACGTGGTCTGTGATAAAAAGGGGGGAAACAGGCTATCGCCGTCGCAGCGACAGAGAACCGGAGAAAAAATATCCGGGTTATTCGATCAGGCTCAGTTCATACTCCGCCTGCAGACATCCGGCCCGCCAGTCTTTTTCATTGACCAGCATTGCCAGAAAACGGACCGATGCGGCCACATCAACATAACCCACGGTATGGCGTTCACAGGCTTCCATGCCCCGGAAAGTGAACACATAGCCTGCCCAGTAGGCTACAGTCGCCATGCGGTGATATTCGGGGAGTGAACCAAAGACGCTCAGAAACGCCTTTGCTCTGACCAGCTCGCTTTCCAGCTGAATGAGCGACCAGAGTTCCTCTGAACAGCCTTCATTCACACAGGGTTTCATTGTGTTATTCCTCATCTGTCAGGCAGATAACCGGGTTCTCAGAGATTTAAGGGCACCGGAAGTAAGACAACGCAGCGCGTATAAGACTGCATCCCCGGCTTTCAGAAGAAATCCGCAGAACCAGGTGCAGAATAAACCACCAGTAAGGCAGAGCAGGAAAGTAGTCAGTGGGAGGAGAACATCCCATTGAGGAAACCCACTGTATTTCAACGCATTCAGGTATGAGAAGAACATTGAGTGTGACAACTGATACTTAATAATGTCAGGGGCGTACATTTCCAGGAGCAGGATTGTCGAGACAATTGTGATTAAGACGTAAGACAGAACGGACAAGGCAGTGCGGGAGTTGTATGAGTTCATGATGATTGACCTTTGGTTGTTAATAATTCAGCGCTCGCCGCAAACATGACTGCACCTGTGCAGTCATGTGAGGAAGCGAAGTATCACAGGGATAACCACGGGCACTTACGCTCAGGAGCATAAATGCGCTATATTTATGCGCATACATGATGCGCAAAGGATTTAACAATGAATACGACTATGCGGTCGCGCAAAAGAAGCACCAACATTTCGCTGGATGCCGCCCTGGTGGACGAAGCGAAGATGCTTAACATCAATCTTTCCGCTGCCCTTAACTCTGCGCTTGAACACGTGGTCCGTGCTGAACGTCAGGCCAGATGGCGACAGGAGAATAAAGCGGCTATTGATGCCATGAATCAGTTCACCGCTGAACATAGTATTCCCCGCAGCAGTGCAGGACTGAGCGTGTTTAAATGAATCAGGGAACAGTATTCAGAAAGCTGGATAATCCGGAATACCCGTATTTCCTCATCGCTCAGTCCGATCAACTTATCGATCTCAACACCCGGGTCATTATTCCTTTTGTCCGGTGGCGTCAGTCATTACCCGGGATGAGCAAAATTAATCCCGTTGTTAACATCGATGGTGAGCGATACATTCTGATGACACAGCTGATTCAGACGGTTTATCTTCATGAGCTGGATGAGGAGGATATTCACAGTTACCGCCCTGAGATGAGAGACCTCATCGTCAGCGCGGTAGATTTCCTGACAACGGGAAGTTGAAAGGGGTTACATAATGCCGGCGATGGATTTGGCCAGCTGCGCTTCCAGAACGGGTTTTGCCTCTTCAAATTTGAGGTTAACCTTGTTAGCGTTGGATACCACGCGGGTCTGATATTTTGCCCTGTTTCCCTCTTCTGTGCTGGTCTGCACCTTAACACCGGAGGTTCCCTGCTTCAGGGCAGCAATATTATCCGTCGTAACTTTGGCTTTGCTGCGTTCGGAGATTTGCAGATCAGTCACCATTGTATAGTTAACATCTTCCACCATCGCATCCGCGGCCATACCAATCAGGCCGGTGGCCAGTCCGACACCCAGGGTCGCACCTGCTGAGCTGGAATTGTAGGCAGTGATGCCAGCTCCCAAAGCAGCGCCCATTGCCGCACCTTCATAACCGGTTTTCAGGAATCCCTGGGCTTCACGCAGGTCCATCTTTTCAGCTTTCAGCACATTCGCCTGAATCCAGAAATAAGCACCATCAGGTGAACTGGTGACACGATACCCTTTTGCTGCCAGTTCACTGGTAATTTGAGACTGAAGGCCGGATATGTGGTAATCCCCCGAAAAACCGGTGTGTTTATAAGTAGAATTTTCTCGTAATCTGAACCGGGGAGATCTCTATGAAAAAATCACGTTTTACTGACAGCCAGATCATGTCCATCCTGAAGCAAGCCGAGGCCGGAACACCGGTGACCGAACTGTGCCGCGAGCATGGCATGAGCAATGCCAGCTTCTATAAGTGGCGTTCTCGTTTTGGCGGTATGGACGCCTCCATGATGACCCGTCTGAAAGAACTGGAAGACGAAAACCGTCGCCTCAAAAAAATGTATGCTGAAGAACGGCTCAAAGCCGAAATCATTCAGGAGGCCATGGCAAAAAAGTGGTGACGCCATCGCGTCGAAAGCTGATGGCACAGGATGCAGTCAGAAATCGAAACGTCAGTGTGCGTTTTGCCTGCCAGTTGTTTGTTGTCAGCGAAAGCTGTTATCGCTATCAGCCTCATCTGAATGAAGAAAATGATCTCATTGCTGACTGGCTGATCCGCATCACTGACAGTCAGCGCAACTGGGGATTTGGCCTGTGTTTTTTATACCTGCGTAATGTCAAAGGCTTCCGGTTCAACCACAAAAGGGTGTACCGGATTTACTGCGAGTTGTCGCTGAACATGCGAATAAAGCCGAAGAAACGACTGAAACGGGATAAACCTGAACCGCTGGTAGTGCCTGAAAACAGAAACGAATGCTGGTCGATGGACTTCATGCATGATCAGCCATCCCTTCATGACATTAAGGGCATTACCGTTTGTGGACATGCTTGTTTCTCCGGATGTAAACAAAATGATTTGATGTAAGTGCTTGTTTACGCACGCGATATTGTCCCATGACTCTAAAAAAAAAACTGTGACACATGTCACATTATTTAAAATGTTTAGGATTTTTCTGAATATATAAGTGAGTAGGCTTTGTCATTCAGGTTGTTTTTGTATTGATTGCGAGATCTATAGCTATGAAAGTGAAAGAGAAAATGTGGGATGGCCGGGGAAGGCCGCGCAAATTTCGTCCGGGTGGGGCTGTGGAGTGGCGATTGCGGACACCGGACAATTTACTGATGGAACTGAGAGTCTGTGCCAGAACAGGAAAGAGAAGCGTTAATGATGAAATTATTGCGCGACTGTTGCAGTCACTAAATTACCAGCCAGATGTCCCTGTTATCAAAACAGCTGAGGGTGAGCGTTTGATTTCGCTGGCAGTGAAGTTCGAAGACTGGTTGCATCACCTGCTTGATGGGGATGCATATTCCGGGGAGATGAATAAAATTGGCCCCCCCCCAAGCGGAGCATCTTTGGGTGTGGTGTGAGGGTGAACGAATATTACTTCCGGGTAAGACGACAGGATATAGTATGCGTATTCCGGGGAATCTTGCCGAAGAGATTCGCACAATGGCCAGAGTTCACAGGCGCAGTCTGAATGATGAAATGCTGACAAGGTTGATGAGTACACTGAAATATTTTACAGGGCGGGTTCTTGAACAGAATGAGGATGCTCAAGCTCTGAAAGTGCTGTGCATGGAATTTGAGATTTACTTAAAAGAAAAAATTAATGAGGCAGAAAAAAGCGCGCTTCCGTGGGATAAGGATAGCGCGCAGTGATCGACGGAGGCCGGGTCGTCCGGCCTCTCGTGCTATTTATCATCGATAATGAAGTGCTGTTTCTCTGCTGCGTCTTCAGCAATATTAATGGCGCTGATGTTATTGTTTATCAGGTCATCAAGTGAAACTCCCGCCTGTTGCCCCTTGAGGTTAACATAGATTTCAGAGACCAGTGCAGTCAGAATCATAATACCTTCCCGGGAGCCTGATACTTTCTTTATCAGGTCGCGGCGGAATCCATCAAGGTCGAAGGTTGACCCCTCTTCTTTGGATTTATAAACCATAAGACCAAGCCGGACAAGTTCATTGACTATTGAAGAATAGTTCATTTCAGAGGTGGTTGCGCCCTTCTGAAGTTCAATATCCAGTATATCCTGTATTTCCCTGTCGATTTTATCTTTGAAGTATATGTTCTTGCGCGGCATAATATTTCCCTGATTTTTTCATGCAGTGCCGGATACGGCACTGTCGACCATTTTTCATGTGAGTAAATTCACCCTCAACCTGAAGAATGCGTTCATATAAAGACTGTTCTGACTTAAATGTGTGTGTTAATCCGGCACTGTGATGTGTGTGCATCCGGCACCATCAGGTGTGTGGATTAGGCACTGTGATGTGTGTGCATCAGGCACTATCAGGTGTGTGGATTAGGCACTGCATATCACTAACCTACTCTATTATCAGGATACACACAATCCCCACACTTTACAGTGCCTAATCAGGCACTGCAAGGTGTGGCAATCAGGCACTGCAAGGTGTGGTAATCAGGCACTGCAAGGTGTGGCAATCAGGCACTGCAAGGTGTGGTAATCAGGCACTGCAAGGTGTGGTAATCCACACACCTTTTTCCCACATATTCCAACTTTCCGCATAATGGCATAAGTTATTTCACTGAATTCAAAGAGAAAAACTGCAAGATGAAATCTTGCGTGGGGTGTGATGTTTTAAAGGGTTAGCAAAGAGCGGCAAGTAAATAAGTGTGCCCGGGTTGTAACTGGTATTTGAGAGCGTGGCTGAATGCATGATTCAGAGCGCTTCCGCGCGTTTGTAGGGAATTATCTTGATTCAAATGATCTGGCGGAGTATTTTTTATTGCGCAGCGTATACCGGTTTATGATCGACATAAGGTCCATAAAATGAAAATAACGAAATTCCCCATCCTGTCGATGATGTTCTCACTATCGACATTCGCCGCACCGCAGATGTGTTTTGACCAGGCGGGGAGAGACTATCAAATAGATCCGCTGCTGCTTATGGCAATTTCAATTAAAGAGAGTCGTCTTAAAGCGTCTGCGGTAAATGGATCAAACAACGATGGATCAGAAGATGTCTGCGGGATGCAGGTGAACAGTTATCATTACAGTAAACTTAAAACGTTTAATATTGCCCGCGATCGACTATTAAAAGATCCATGCATATGCGTTTACTCGGGTGCGTGGGTTCTGGCGCACAACTTCCAGTCCTACGGGAAAAACTGGGACAGCGTTGGAATGTATAATACGGGGCCACGTGATGTGATGATAAAAAAACGCCGTGCCTACGCTACAGAAATAAAAAACATCTACCGTATTCTGCTCGCCAGAAAAACAATACTGGAACAATCATCAGAGCCCCCCTCAGTGTCAGCAGCGAGGAAAACCGAAGAAATCGTTATCAACAAAAATTAATAAAATAAAAAACCGCTCATAGGAGCGGCTTTTTCTCAGGCTTTGAGTTTTGCAAACTCTTCGGCCATTTTCCAGAGAACCTGATTTAATTTGATGTCACCATCTATTCCGGAGACTTCCCGCGTTCTGGTCATCTTCCCTTTTGGCGTTCTGCCACGAATCCCCCCACGGATCACATTTTCCTGCACCACGTTAAATGTTGTCCATAAATCCTGGCCTTTATCGAGAACACGGCGGGGGTTAATAATTTGCTCCGGCGTTATTGGTGCCGGTTTTCCGTCATACTTAAGTTCCAGGGCTGTTGCGCCAAAAAGGCGCTGCTCAGGCAAAGTAAGCTGAATGCTTTTCATCAGGTCAATATTTTCATCGACCGCGTCAAATGTTTCCAGCACCGTGTAAGCACCTTCGATAACCTGCCCGACAATATCTCCTTTGTGTGGCACGCGAATTTCGCCAAAATCCTTCCATGCAACCAGGCCATTACTACAAACCTGACGGAACATACCGGGGATCATTTTATAGCTACTTGAACCATCATGGCTATTCAGCAGAATAATTTCCGGTACTTCCTTTCCGTTAATCTGGTCATGACGACGCAGGCGGAGCATATGCTTTGTAAAGTCGCGTTTATCCTGGTCACGCGTACGGGACTGGGTTGCATAATATGGCTGAAAACCTTCATCACGTAATCGGTCAAGAATGACAATCGTTGGAATATACGTATAACGCTCTGAACGAGAATCGTGTTTTTCCTCAGAGAACGCACTCGGAACAATGCGCTGTAATTCGTCATTCGTCAGCGGGCGGTCTTTACGGATTGATGTTGGCATACGATAGCGGCTTGCGAAACTGACCATAATTATTTACTCCTGATTATTTAGTGAGAGATGAAGAAATAACGCGATGGAAATTATCCAGCGGCGCTGCAGCTGCTACCGGACACCCGTCGACTACCCAGACAGAGATATAATCCGGGCATTCGTAATCAATTAACGTCAGCTCAGAGGCATTCGCTGGCGGTGTAAAAATACCTGGTTGTGGCTCCCCTTCCGATGCAGCCAGGACCCAGCAAAACAGATCCGTGAACTGGGACGGAGTGAGGTCTGAATCACATGTTCCGGTAGGGGTGTTAACGTTCATCGGGTGTACTCCTCGGGTGTACTCCTCGGGTTGTCCGGGTTATTCCCTGCGAAAATGACGCGGGGACAGTTCATGGGGCAGCAGTCACTGCCCGTTCGTTAATCGTGATACGGGCAGGGTTCACCGCTGCCGCTCTGGCAGCAGGCACAATTCGACGTTTCCTCGACGCCAGCGGCCTGTGCCCATCCGCTATGCCACGCACTTACCAGCTCCGGAACGTCTGAAAACATATGCGGAGGGGTATGCTTACCACTGGCAAAATCGCCGTAGCCTTCAAGCATCGCCTCAAAAACAACATCCAGCGCCTCGTTTTTCGCTTTCACGGCGTCGATAACACGCATCACGCGCGCTTTACCCCACTGAATGCGCAGTGCCAGACCTCTCAGCGGAGGTAGTTCGCCCCCCATCTTCCTGGAAGATTCTTGAGCGGCGGTTTTGACGTTGACGTTTCGTGTGTGCATCCTGGTTTTCTCCTGTGGTGATGGTTGTCCATCTCCCTGGTGAGTTCTCTCGCGGCAAAGGGCAAAGGAGCAACGGCGAAGGGAGGAAGGAAAGGGGCGCAGACAAAAGTTTTTGCGGATACTCGCAAAAAGTTTTGGCGGAGTGCATTTCACCCCTTGGATGACGACCCGACGGTGCTACGACCAGCCCTCCGCGTGAGGACACACGGGACGATGGCCTCACCGGGGGAACAGGGTGCACACACCCGACACGTCGGAACGGCGTGGCGGCCTTAAAGCGACAGTCACACCGTCGCGGTCGCAGCAAGCCAGGGGTTGACCTTCGCCATCAGACCCTAGCGAAGCCCGAACCCCGAAGGGATTCGGCGGAGACTGGCGGGTGCGCAGCAGCTGCCCTGGCGGAGTGGGGCTCGACGACCGGACAGCAGCGCTGGCCGGGAGCCGAAGGGGGCCATCGCCCTGCCCGTTTTTCTGTTTCAGGCCATGAGAGAGCAGTGCCATCACTTCCGCATTCAGATCTCCGGCGAGGCGAGGGAGGTTTGAAAACTTTAATTATTAATGCTAATGTACGCATACACTAGCATTAATCTACGGTCCATAAAATGGCTGAAGAATCTCAGACTGAACAGTCCCGCGCTTATTTTTACCGCAACTTTAAGTACACCCTCGAACATCTGGCCAGAGATTACCAGGCAGAGCTGCAGCGTTATTCCGATGAATCATGGGAATTCCCTCAGAGGGCTGCACGTCTCAGCGCAGCAGTTAAACGCTATAAAACGTACCGGATGCTGAGTTTTATTTTTGAAATCGCAGACGACATCGATCTGGATTTAACTCCACTGATTGTAAAGCGTCTTTGCATGCGTCTTTTCGGACGTTCGGGCAGTCAGGACATCATCGTCAGCATTTTTGGCCAGAAAGGTCGCCAGCATCGCAGCAGAGACAACACCCCTGCCATCCTTGATGAAATTGCCGCCCGCTACCGTCTTGCTGCACATTCCTGCCAGGCTTCAACGCTCAGTGATATTGAAAGTGTGAAAAAGAATTATCAGGCAGGCATCCGTTCAGCACGGAACAGGGAAAAATAATCTTCCCATATTAATGCTAATGGATGCGTACAGTAGCATTAATATGTAATACAGAGGTAATACATGAAGGGAAGAGAGCGGGCGCGCCGGAGGCGCTGCCGCCCTGCCCCGTTCCCCTGGAGGGAACCTTCCTTTCTGGTTGTTCATGCGTGCGGTCGCACCAGAAGTGGAAAAAGGGGCTGCCAGCGAACCGGCAACCCCTTCATAAAGGCGCTTCAGGCATGTCAGACATCATCAGTTCCTGAATGGCGGGGGATTCCCCCGCCGGGGTTAGCTACTTAGCGGATTCGTAAGCCATAAAAGCCGCCACCTCCCTGTTCGTGTCCCTGTAGCGAATTTCGCAGAGCGATTTCCGGGTCAGGTAAGTGAATATCAGCAGTGTGAGACACACTATTAACACGCACCAGAGCAGGGTACTTCGTGGCAGTTTCATAGCTTACTTCTCTGTCAACGCAAAGCAGAAGTGTCACCTTCGGTGCGAAACAGAGATGTCATGCTTTGGTTCAGAGAATGCGTTTGACCGCCTCGCTATATACTTCCGAGCGTTCTCTTTTCCCAACAGAAATCACGAAAACGACAACTTTCTCGTCTATAACCTGGTATACAAGGCGATAGCCTGAAGACCGGAGCTTAATCTTGTAACAATCAGGCATACCACGGAGCTTGTTTGCTTCAATCCGGGGTGACTCAAGTACTTCAACCAGCTTCTTTTTCAACTGTTCACTTACCGTCGAGCCCAGCTTTCGCCATTCCTTTAGTGCCCGCTCGTCAAAATCCAGAAAATACGCCATCAGAGTTCATCCAGCGTCACACGTACTGGCTTAGGATTACGAAGTCGTTCTTTCACTATCTCCACAAGTTCAGCATCTTCATCACTCAGGAGTGTCTGTTTGAACGGCAAGCGTTCATTGTCAGCGATATACTCGAGCATGAGACGAAGCGCTTCAGAAGGAGTTACGCCCATTTTTTCAAGCGCGGCGTAAGAACGCGCTTTAAGTTCATCGTCAATACGTAGGTTAATGCTACCCATGTCTTACACCCCTTGTAATTACAAATGTCATTACAAGTATCGCACTACAACATGCTTAGGGCAAGTCACGAAGTAAGTCAGAAAGTAGTCGTAAGAACGGTGATCACTGTCCGCTTTGTGCCAGGAACGGACGTTACTACTAAATAGCTGCGCCTAATACCGCTACACTTTTGCCTGACCATGTTTTCCTCCGGGGAATGGGCTGGCGGTTTCCATAAAATGGCGGACCTTTTTCAGTAACTGCCACATTGAGCGGCACTGATGATTACGGGTTATCGTGTCATGAAGTGCCTGCCATAGCCGTTCCACATGATTCACCCACGGCGAGTAAACCGGCTGGTAAATTACCCTGAACTTGGGATTTGCTTTCAACCAGCGCTGTGTTTCGCGGCTTTTATGGATAATGTAGTTATCAACGATCAGCGTGATTGTTTTCGCCCGCCGGTAAGTGGCTTTCAGGTGCTTCAGCAGAGCGATAAACAGCGCTGAACTTTTGCTGTTGCCGCCCACGTAGCTGACTTTACCCGTGCCACTGTGCAGTGCGCCGGCCAAATAGTATTTTTCGTTCTGCCCCGGCGTCACTACCCGTTTCTGCTGTCCGCGCAACTGCCAGTCCGCACCGATTTTAGGATTAAGGTGGATATCCACTTCATCTTCATAAAATACCGGATGCTCTGCGCTGCATTCATCCAGCGCTTTGTGGATTACCGCCATCTTTTCATCTTTATGTGGGTCACGGATACGCAGAGTTGGCGCGGCCCTGCGCCATACAAGCCCCGCAGATGGCAACCAGCGGCGAACGGTTCCTGCATGTAACTGGCAACCGGTTATCTCATTGATTTTTATTGCCAGTAATTCGGTGCTCCAGCGTGAACGTTGATAACCAAAATCGCCGGGAGAATGCTTTATCAGCTCACGTAACAGGGTGCAGATATGTTCAAAAGGCCAGCGTCGGGAGCGCCCTGCGGGTAAGGATTTCAGGCCTTCAATACCTGAGTGCGTAAACCAGTTAATCCAGCGACCAACGGATGAACGGGCACAACAGAGAGTTCTGGCAACATCGCTGACCCGTTCACCCCGATGAAGCATCAGCATGGCCGTGAGTCTGCGGGCATGATTTTTATCACGCGTTTTATGAATAGCTTTCTGCATCAGGCGTCGTTCGCCACGGGGTATTGGTACTATGATCGGCATCGCTCAGTCCGGTTGGTGATTTTGGTTGGTTTGGCGATTGATCAGATCGCACAATCCGGGCTGAGTTCCCTTTCAGTGATCTACTATTCCGCGCAGCTATTTAG
>NZ_JAOWHJ010000065.1:0-60217 GCF_030332695.1 Citrobacter sp. Cpo089
AAATCGGTGGAGCTGCATGACAAAGTCATCGGGCATTATCTGAACATAAAACACTATCAATAAGTTGGAGTCATTACCGCCGTGACCTGTTGAATAAGCACCTTATGGGTTTACAGGAACATTCCGCCGGATACTTCGATACGCTGTGCCGTCATCCAGGCCAGTTCATCGCTGAGCAGCGCAGCAATGGCGTCGCCAATATCATCAGGTAAACCAACGCGTCCCAGCGCCGTTTGCGATGCAATGTACGCATTCAATTGCGCATTATCCCGCACATTTCCGCCGCTAAAATCCGTTTCTATTGCGCCTGGCGCAATAATATTCGCCGTTATGCCGCGCTCTCCCAGCTCTTTTGCCTGATAACGGGTTAGCACTTCCATCGCACCTTTCATGGCTGCGTATGCGCTGTAACCCGGTAGCGCAAAGCGGGCAAGCCCGGTAGAGACATTGAGGATGCGACCACCTTTATTTATCAGCGGTAGCAGGCTCTGCGTCAGGAAAAAGGGCCCCTTAAAATGGATGTTCAAAAGTTGGTCAAATTGCGCTTCAGTAAATGCCGGATACGGTGCGTTGATGCCGATTCCGGCATTGTTCAATAAATAATCAAACGCGTTACTTTGCCACTGCGTTTGTAACGTTCCCTGCACCTGTTGAACAAACTGAGGGAATGTAGAAATATCGCCGACATTTAACGGTAATGCCGCCGCTTTACCGCCAGATTGGCGTATTTCACCCACAACCTGCTGCGCTTCTTTTTCATTGCTGTTCCACGTCAGGATAATACCGATTCCTTTACTCGCCAGCTTCAGCGCCGCGTTTTTACCGAGTCCGCGGCCGCCGCCAGTCACCAATGCGATACGTTGCGTCATAAGAAACCTCATTTCAGGTGTTGTGAAGATTGAGACAAAGCTTATTAGGTGATAGAAGAACAATAAATACTGCTAACTGCGCATTACTGTTTCATTTAGAACAACAATAGGGCATGAGAATGGATAAAATTCACGCAATGCAGTTGTTCATCCGCGTCGCAGAACTGGAGAGCTTTTCGCGCGCCGCAGACACCCTCGGACTTCCTAAAGGTAGCGTATCGCGCCAGATCCAGGCTCTGGAAAATCATCTGGGCACGCAGTTGTTGCACCGCACCACCCGCCGCGTTCAGCTCACGCAAGACGGCATGATCTATTACGAACGCGCGAAAGATCTGTTGAGTAATCTGGATGAGCTGGATGGGCTGTTCCATCACGATCCGTCCAGCATCAGCGGCAAGCTGCGCGTTGATATGCCGGTCGGTGTAGCAAGGAACCTGGTGATGCCCCGCTTACCGAGCTTTTTGCATCAGTATCCGGGCCTGGAACTCGAACTCAGCAGCAGCGACCGCCTGGTGGATTTGATCCGCGAAGGTTTCGACTGTGTGGTACGCGTGGGCGCGCTGAAAGATTCAGGGCTGATTGCGCGTCCGCTGGGGAAACTCACGCAGATTAACTGCGCCAGCCCGCAATACCTCGCCCGCTTTGGTTATCCGGAAAATCTGGAGGATCTTGCCTCGCATGCGGTGGTGCACTACTCGGTCAATTTAGGAACGCGTGCGCAAGGTTTCGAAGTGGCGACAGAAAATGGCACGCAATGGGTTAAAACCGGCGGCATGCTAACGGTAAACAGTACCGAAACCTATCACGCGGCATGCCTTGCCGGTCTGGGCATTATTCAGGTGCCGCGCGTTGGCGTGCGTGATGCCCTGCGCGCCGGTACGCTGGTCGAAGTGTTGCCGCAATATCGCGCCGAGCCAATGCCAGTCTCTTTGCTTTATCCGCATCGGCGCAACCTCTCCCGCCGGGTACATCTGTTTATGGAATGGCTGACTGGTGTGATGAAAGACTATGTGGATTAGTCCATTTTTCAGGATGCGCCCCTGAGCAGGCTATAATGTCATGAGTGAACAAAATAAGGACAACCGATCGGATGACGCAGGAACAAGACGCAAAACACCCTACGCCAGAACATAAACCAGCCTCCGCCGAGCCGGAGAAAAACGCTAAAGCGAACCAGGCGCTGAAAACGGCTCTGACCTTCGCCGATAAAATTCAACGTCAGCCCATCATCGCCCATCTTATTCGTGCCGCAGAGCGGTTTAACGATCGTATGGGAAATCAGTTTGGTGCCGCCATTACCTACTTCTCGTTTCTGTCGATGATCCCAATCCTGATGGTGTCGTTTGCCGCCGCGGGTTTTATTCTCGCTTCGCACCCTACGCTGTTGCAGGATATCTTCAACAAGATTTTGCTGAACGTCAGCGATCCGACGCTCGCTTCTACGCTGAAAAACACCATCAATACCGCCGTTCAGCAACGTACCACTGTAGGTCTGGTAGGGCTTGGCATCGCGCTCTATTCCGGCATTAACTGGATGGGGAACCTGCGCGAAGCGATTCGTGCCCAGTCGCGGGATGTTTGGGAACGTACGCCGCAGGATCAGGAAAAAATTTGGGTCAAATATCTGCGTGATTTTGTTTCCTTGATTGGCTTACTGGTTGCGCTGATTGTTACTCTGTCCATTACCTCTATCGCCGGTTCCGCCCAGCAGATGATTATCTCTGCGCTGTATCTCGACGGTATCGAATGGCTGAAGCCCGCCTGGCGGCTGATCGGCCTGACCATCTCTATTTTCGCCAACTACCTGCTGTTCTTCTGGATTTTTTGGCGGCTACCGCGTCACCGACCGCGTAAGAAAGCGCTCATACGCGGTACCTTTATCGCGGCACTGGGGTTTGAAGTCATCAAAATGATCATGACGTATACGCTGCCATCACTGGTGCAGTCGCCGTCAGGCGCGGCATTTGGTTCCGTGCTTGGACTGATGGCGTTCTTCTACTTCTTCGCTCGTCTGACCCTGTTTTGCGCAGCCTGGATTGCCACAGCGGAATACAAAGACGACCCGCGTATGCCGGGGAAAACCCACCGCTAATTCATCATTTATGGCGGATGGCGCTACGCTTATCCGGCCTACGGGAGAGTTTTGTAGGCCGGATAAGCGTAGCGCCATCCGGCAATTATAATGCCGCCTGCTCTCACTGATTTAGTGAATAAATCCAACTCGTAACTTTTATTTAACCAGAAACCAGTTTTATCATCCAAGTTTTAAATTATGTGAAGCATTTCATGGAAGTGAAATCTCAAGCCTAAAAATTATCCCCTTTTTGCTCTATTTTTAACCGATCTCAAAGTTTGTTACAGATTGAAATGTCTCTTTTGCTGTGCGTAATATGACCTTTCGTTCGGCCAAAAATAAGAAAATATTATGCAAGCAACAGCCACAACACTCGACAACGAACAGGAACACACCCCGGTCAACTCGCGCAATAAAGTTGTCGTCGCCTCGCTCATTGGCACCGCCATTGAGTTCTTCGACTTCTATATTTACGCCACCGCCGCGGTGATCGTGTTCCCGCATATCTTCTTCCCGCAGGGGGATCCGACCGCGGCTACGCTACAGTCCCTCGCCACTTTTGCTATCGCCTTTGTGGCCCGACCTATCGGTTCCGCGGTGTTCGGACATTTCGGCGATCGCGTCGGCCGTAAAGTCACGCTGGTTGCTTCACTACTCACAATGGGGATCTCGACAGTCGTCATTGGCCTGCTGCCGGGCTATGAAACTATCGGCATTTTCGCCCCGCTGCTGCTGGCTCTGGCGCGTTTTGGTCAGGGTTTAGGTCTGGGCGGTGAATGGGGCGGTGCAGCGTTGCTGGCGACGGAAAACGCGCCACCGCGCAAACGCGCGCTGTACGGATCATTTCCGCAGCTGGGCGCGCCTATCGGTTTCTTCTTCGCCAACGGTACCTTTCTGCTGCTCTCCTGGCTGCTGACCGACGAACAGTTCATGAGCTGGGGCTGGCGCGTACCGTTCATCTTCTCCGCTGTGCTGGTGATTATCGGTCTGTACGTCCGCGTTTCGTTGCATGAATCCCCGGTCTTCGCCAAAGTAGCCGCGGCGAAAAAACAGGTGAAAATCCCGCTGGGTACTCTACTGACAAAACATGTTCGCGTGACGATCCTCGGCACGTTCATCATGCTGGCGACCTATACGCTGTTCTATATCATGACCGTCTATTCGATGACGTTCAGTACCGCCGCAGCGCCTGTAGGGCTTGGCCTGCCGCGTAATGAAGTGTTGTGGATGCTGATGATGGCGGTCATTGGTTTTGGCGTCATGGTACCGGTGGCGGGCCTGCTGGCCGATGCGTTTGGTCGCCGCAAGAGCATGCTTATCATCACCACGCTGATCATTCTGTTTGCGCTGTTTGCCTTTAAACCGCTGCTCGGCTCTGGCAATCCGGTGCTGGTGTTCGCCTTCCTGTTGCTGGGCTTAAGCCTGATGGGTCTGACATTTGGCCCGATGGGCGCACTGCTGCCGGAGCTGTTCCCGACCGAAGTGCGCTATACGGGGGCGTCGTTCTCGTACAACGTTTCGTCAATTCTCGGCGCATCGGTTGCCCCATACATCGCCGCATGGTTGCAGGCGAATTATGGTCTGGCGGCTGTCGGTACGTATCTGGCATCGATGGCGGCGTTAACGCTGATTGCACTGCTGTTGACCCACGAAACCCGCCATCAGTCGTTGTGATTCTTTTGCCGGATGCGGTGTAACCACCTTATCCGGCTTACGTTGAGCATGAAATCCAGGCTGGATAAACATCCGGCCAGACATCACTTCTTCATCTGTGACAGGATCGTCCGGCACTGATTCGCGTCACCCTCTGACGGCGAAATCAGCGCCAACAAGGCCGCCGCAGGAGTGACTAACGTGGCTAATGCGGCAGCAACCGCACCGCGCGCAATCAGCGGTCCGGCCTTCACGCCAGCCTGCGGATTCTTAAAGGTGCCGCGAACATACAGCGGCGAACGCAGAGTAATAATACGAATCCCTTTGCTCTCCGGATCGATGGTTAAATCCAGTTGCTCCGACGCAAAGCTCGCCGTACCAGTGACATTAATGACTGCGTTTTCCGTGTCGAAAGCAAAAATCTGCGGACGCGCCACGCCGTTAACAATATCCAGATTCGCCGCCGCGCAGTTCACCCGCACTTCGTCATCACCAAATATCTGCCCGACAAGATAGTTCCCCAGATTCAAGCCCACAATTTCCATCAGATTCCGGCTGATCAAGCCGTCATTCATCAGCAGTTTCAGGTTGCCATTGCTGTTACCCAGCAGCGCCGCTACCGAGTTTCCACTGCCGCTAAACCGGGCGTCCCCGTTCATTTCACCGAGCGTTTTCTGCATCAGTTCCACATCGGGCATCAGCGCTTTTAGCTTCAGCCGCCGCGCCTGAATATCCGCCTCCCCCCGCATCGGCTTTTTATCTCCTTCCAGATGGATGCTGGAGACAATGCTGCCTCCCGCAAGACCAAATTTCAGCGGTTGCAGGCGCAGGTCGGCATTTTTCAGGATGATATGAGTGGAGAGATCGCTGATCGGCAGACTACTGCCATGCTCAATACGCCGTCCTTTGAAACGCACGTCAGCGTCCATCACGTTCCATTTATCGGTTTCAAAACGGTCATACGGCAAGACCTTGTCCGCAGGCTGAACGCTCTTCTCACCTTTGCGTTGTTCAGATTGTTTTGCCCGTTCCGCCCCTTTGCCTGAATCCACCCCGATCAGCGGCCCCAAATCGGCCAGCCTCAGCTGGCGTGATTCCACATCACCCTTCAGCATGGGTCGCGGCTTACCGGTGGTGTAGGCCAGCGTTCCGTGAATATCGCTGTCGCCAATACGACCATTGAAATCGCGATAATCAAAAACAGAGGATTTTTCCGGGTCAATTTTCGCCACCAGACGTCCGTCGGTTTCAAACGGCGGCGTATCCGGGAGCAGTACGCCGGTCAAATCGTACAAATCCCCTAGCGAATCTCCCGAGAATTTAAGCCGCAGATCCGCCCCGCCCATATTCATCGGATCGTTTATCGTGCCGATAAACACTACGCGCGTATTGCCCGAACGGAAATCAGCCTGAATCGGGAAAGGCGTATCTTCGCCACGCAGCGCCAGCATCCCGCCTATTTTTCCGCTACCACTCAGCGGTTCGCCGTTATATCGCCCTTGCGCTTTCAGCCCAAACACGTAGTCCTCGACGCGGGCGTTGCTCTCTTTACCTTTTGCGCCGGTCACTTCGCTAAAGGGCAACGGTTTACCCAGCGGATCGACCAGGATCTCAATCTCCGACTTCGTCACCTTATCGTTAATGGCGATACGTCCCTGGTCGAACAGAATGTTATCCAGCCGGAAAGACCATGCGGATGGCGGCGCATCAGGATCGCGGTTTTCGTCCCCAGCTAAGTTAAAGGTCCAGTTATTGTTTTTCTCCGACAGGCGGATCAGCCGCGCATCGGGTTTGACCAGCTTGACCCACGGGAGCCAGACGGTTTTTGTCAGCAGTGCCAGCGGGGCGAGCGTAGCTTCAACGCGCGGGAGATGCACCATGGTGACGTCGGGAATGTCCGGCGGGTTGCCGAGGATGATATCTTCAGCATGAACATGCGGCCACGGAACCCAGCTACGCCAGCCAGTTTCCTGCTTCTGGCGTTCCCAAACCACGCCCAGGTCACCCCGTATAGCAAAGGGCCGGTTGAGTTCTGTAGAGACTTTCTGGTTGATGGTCGGTTTGAGCCGGTTCCAGTCAAATGTCGCAATCACAATAATGAGTACGACGATCAACAACAAGAAAACCCCTATTACTGAAGTGGTTATTTTACCTGTTCTCGTCATGTCTAACCTCCTTACTTCCTTCCTTGCCTGTCCTAAAGATAGTCCAGCAGGATGAAAAGGAGGTGCGCTACGCCCTCATCAAAGTGACAGAATTACGTCTTCGAGGGTATCCAGGGGCACTGGACGAGAGAGAAAATAGCCTTGGGCCGCGAAAGCCGGTGAGTTTTGCACATCACGCCACTCTTCCAGCGTTTCAACGCCTTCGACAATGACACCGCGGCAATAGCGGTTCATGAGCTGTAATAGTAGTGTGAAGAGATTACGTCCCTCCGGCGTCTTGCGCAGCATGACGAACAGATCCCGCGCCACTTTGATATAGTCATAACTCACTTCACTAAGCGCCGAGAAGTTCGCCATTCCGGTACCAAAGTCATCCAGCCAGAGCGGACCGAACTCGCACATTGAGGCGAACGACGCCCCCTTCGGCAAGCGGATATGTTCCACCAGCTCAAAACGCAGCCACGGCAGGCCTTCAATGATTTTCAGGATTTCGGGATCCTGACGCATCGCAATGAGCGTTGGTCCGTCGACGTTCACAGAAGCCAGCAGGTTGTTGGCTCTGAAAAAGCCCCCTTTCAGCTCAAGCTGCAGAAGTTGCTCTTTCACTACATCAACACGATGCCGTACAGCCACTTCAGCAAAATAGCGGTCTGGTGCAATACGTTGGGAAGGGTTATCAGGATGGCTCACGACGGTCAGCAGTTCAACGGCCATCAGCCGTCCGTTGGTCTGGTAAATTGGCTGGTAGGTGTAAGCACGCTCGCACTGCAGCCAATAGCGTCTTTCCAGCAAGCTTTCAATACTCGCATCGGGCGTAATGAGCTGCTGGGTAACCTGCTTTATCATCTGAGATGTCCTGTAAATAAGAGTGTGACTGACCGGACTCGTCAAAGGTTATCGGCGCTCAGAGGAAGAACTTTACGTTCAGCTGTGCGCAAAAATAAAAACTAAGCGGCAAAAACAACGCAGAACACGTGCTGGCTCAAAAAAATAATGGAACGATGTTTTAATATAGTTGACCACTTAACACCCACAGCGCACACTAACGCTAATTTTTTTCAGAGCAGGTTACGACTATGTCCAGAAAGATTGCCGTGATTGGCGAATGCATGATTGAGCTGTCACAGAAAGGCGCTGACGTTCAGCGCGGATTCGGTGGCGACACGTTGAATACATCCGTTTATATCGCCCGTCAGGTCGATGCGGCGGCACTTTCCGTACACTATGTGACTGCACTGGGTACCGACAGTTTTAGCCAACAAATGCTGGAGTCCTGGCAGGGTGAAAACGTGGACACCTCATTAACCCAGCGCATGGAAAACCGCCTGCCGGGTCTCTACTACATTGAGACCGACAGCACTGGCGAGCGCACCTTCTATTACTGGCGTAATGAAGCCGCCGCAAAATTCTGGCTGGAGAGCGAGCAGTCTGCCGCGATTTGCGAAGAGCTGGCGACATTTGACTACTTGTATCTGAGCGGAATCAGCCTGGCGATTTTAAGCCCGGCAAGTCGTGACAAGCTGCTGTCATTGCTGCGTGAATGCCGTGCCAACGGTGGAAAAGTCATTTTTGACAATAACTACCGTCCACGCCTGTGGAGCAGTAAAGAAGAGACCCAGCAGGTGTATCAGCAAATGCTGGAATGCACCAATATCGCATTCCTGACGCTGGACGATGAAGACGCACTGTGGGGTGAAAAACCCGTTGCCGAGGTAATTGCCCGTACTCACGCGGCTGGCGTACAGGAAGTGGTTGTGAAGCGTGGCGCAGACTCTTGCCTGGTTTCCATTGCAGGCGAAGAACTGATCGACATTCCGGCCGTTAAATTGCCGAAAGAGAAAGTGATCGATACCACTGCGGCCGGAGACTCCTTCAGCGCCGGGTATCTGGCGGTCCGTCTGACCGGTGGCGATGCCGCCGAAGCCGCAAAACGAGGCCACCTGACGGCAAGCACCGTCATTCAGCATCGTGGGGCGATTATCCCCCGCGACGCCATGCCGCAATAATTTATTGTTCCTGTAGGCCGGATAAGGCGTTAACGCCGCATCCGGCACTGGGTAAGCCGGGAGCGCTTCGCTTGCCCGGCCTACAGGTTACGATACCCTTTACTGTACAGGCGGGATATCCGTCACTTCAGGGTGTGATTCATCCGTTTCAACAGACGTTGCCGCTGCGGTAACGGGCGCCATAATGCTATCCCACGTCGCCTGCAGATCCTTCATATTGAATTCAGGTTCGCCCTTCGGCTGCAGCAGAATTAACGCCATATCTTGCGATAGCTGCTGACGCAGGTCCTGATTCAGCATCTCAACGCTCAGGCTGTTGAGGAAGCTCTGGCGTAAACGCTGGTACTGTTCAGGCGCAATATCCACCACCTGATTTTGCAGCGAGCGCAAACGCTGGCTGATCAAAATATCGGTATCGGTACGACCATAGGTGGCAAACAGCTTCTGCAGTTCCAGATTCTTTTGCGCTACCAGCGCATTGAACTCTTCTTCCGGCAGTCCCTTATCACGCACTTTCGCCAGCTCACGCGCAACCGTACCCAGATTGGCGTTCAGCTTATCGTTCGGCGACTCAACGTTAATCGCGCACTGCGCGCGCAGGAACAGCACCCGGCAGTCAAATCCGAGGCCAATGTCTTTGGCATTGTTTTTGGTTAGCTCTTGCTGAATGTGCCAGAACAGCGCCTCACGCGCTAAATCAGCGCGCCAGTAACGTAATAACGCGGCAGATTCACGGATCGGTTGCCACGGCGTATCCCACATAATAGACAGGCGATCCTGGCGTACCGCATCGGTCATAATGCTCACGGCTTCTGCTCGCAGCGGAGAGAGCGTGGGTACCGGTGCAGGCGTTTCGCGTTTTCCTTTTAACTCGCCAAAGGTTTTATTGATTTGCTCAGCTACGCTGCGTGCATCAACGTTACCGACGATGATCAGCGTCATCGCGTCCGGGGTATACCATTTCTGGTAGAAAGACTGAATTTTCGACGCATCTACAGGCGTTTTCAACGGATCGGCGGGATCGTGCCCCAGCAGGGTTGATCCCTTCAGACGGTAACGCCACCACCCTTCTTTGGTATCTGACGGCCAGGTTGCAACCATATCTTCGCTATTCAGCGCATGATTGACCGTTTCAGAGGTAATGCTCAGTTTACCGGAGATATTCGCCAGATAAGAAAGTGACTCTTTCAGTAGATCGTTACGGCTGTTAGGCAGACTGAGGTTATACAACGTGGAATCATAGGAAACGATAACCGGCGGCATGGGACGTTTGGGATCGAACCCCTGCTGCCACAGTGAACGGGCTTGCGAGGCATCGAGGCCACCGCTTTGCGTCAGCGCGATACGCGGGATCGCATGGCTGAAACCACTCTGTTGCGCACTTTCGGTGAGTGAACCGGTATTAACCAGCAGGCGAACCTCAATACGGTCGCTCGGGCGCTGGGGAGTGGCTAACACTTGCCACTGTAAACCATTTGCCAGCGTGCCCTGTTGCCATGCTGGATCAGGCTGGAGCGCATCTGCCTGCACATAGCCGGCAGTGGCCATCATCAGCAAGCCGCCCGCTAAAAGTCGAATTTTTGTGCCCTGCATGTGAACCCCTGATCAACTATCCTGGAAATAAAAAGACAGCCCTCGAAAGGACTCTCTGAATATGACGTTAAAAACACTTCGTGTTAGACCGCGAGAACATAAAAATGTCACGGAAGAAGTGAAAAAATCCCGAGCCGCCGAATCGACGGTTTCAGGCACAGGGGGTAATTATGCGCAAACGCCCGCAGTCCTGGAAGGGACTACGGGCATAAGTGACGAGATTAAGAGGATAAATCGTGCGTTTTGCCATCCGGCGCACGATTATTCAACGTGTCATCCAGCTTTTTGGTATCCAATTCTTTCACCCATTTAGCCACAACAACAGTTGCAACACCGTTACCAATCAGGTTGGTCAGCGCACGGGCTTCAGACATGAAGCGGTCAATACCAAGAATCAGCGCCAGACCAGCAACCGGCAAGTGACCCACCGCAGAGATAGTCGCGGCCAGAACAATAAAGCCACTCCCGGTCACACCCGCTGCACCTTTTGAGGAGAGCAGAAGCACCACCAGCAGGGTTATCTGATGGAAGATATCCATGTGGCTGTTGGTTGCCTGAGCGATAAACACCGCCGCCATTGTCAGATAGATTGATGTCCCATCAAGGTTAAACGAGTAGCCCGTGGGTATAACCAATCCGACAACCGACTTCCGACAGCCCAGTTTTTCCATCTTATCGAGCATACGCGGCAGCGCGGACTCGGAAGAAGAAGTCCCCAGAACGATCAACAGTTCTTCACGGATATAGCGGATGAATTTAAAGATACTGAAGCCAGTTGCGCGGGCAATTGAACCCAGCACCAGCACCACAAACAGAATACAGGTGATGTAGAAGCAGATGATTAGCTGACCCAGTTGCACCAGCGTTCCGACGCCATATTTACCGATGGTAAAGGCCATAGCACCGAAAGCACCGATCGGCGCCAGGCGCATGATCATATTAATGATGCCGAAAATAACCTGCGAGAAACTTTCAATCACGTTGAAAATCATCTGGCCCTTGCTGCCCAGACGATGCAGCGCAAAACCAAACATTACCGCAAACAGCAATACCTGCAGGATGTTACCGCTGGCAAACGCGCCAATGACGCTCGCCGGGATAATATCCATCAGGAAACCTACGATCCCCTGGTCTTTTGCCTGTTCGGCGTACATTGCAACCGCTTTGGCATCCAGTGTCGCCGGATCGACGTTCATCCCGGCACCGGGTTGCACCACGTTGACGATGATGAGGCCGATGATCAGCGCAATGGTACTAACAATTTCAAAATAGAGCAGTGCAACCGCGCCAGTGCGGCCTACGGCTTTCATACTTTCCATGCCTGCAATGCCGGTAACGACAGTACAGAAGATGACAGGTGCGATGACCATCTTGATGAGCTTAACGAAAGCATCACCAAGCGGCTTCATTTGGGCGCCTAATTCAGGGTAGAAATGGCCAAGGAGAATACCTATGGCAATCGCTGTCAGGACCTGAAAGTAAAGGCTTTTGAATATAGAGGTTTTCATAGGGTGTCCTTAAAGTAAAAACCACAGGTCTTGTAAGGTTTTGTTTAACCTGCGGCCTTAAGGTAACACCCACACAACTTGACAGAAATGTACCTGGATCATAATTGATACAGAAATGTTAAAAATTTTGAGCTGGCTCGCACAAGCGAGACCTTTTTTAACTTTTGTAATCAGCGCTTTCCGGCGCCAGATAACGTTCTTCGAAGATATTTGCCGGGACCGGTCGGGCAAACAGGAACCCTTGTGCCACTTCCACCCCGGCTTGTGATAGCCATTCACGCTGCGCTTCGGTTTCGACACCTTCGGCGATCATCTGCAAATTAAGGCTGTGGGCCAACTGAATGATGGCGGAGATCATGCTGCAATCCTCAGGTACCCCATCGACAAACATCTTATCGATTTTGAGGACATCCACCGGTAGCGACTTCATGTGCTGCAGCTGTCGCAGGCCCGCATACCCCATGCCAAAGTCATCCAGTGCGATACGTACTCCCGCATTACGCAATGGGCGCAAAATGGCCACCGCAGCGTGGGGATCATCGATATGTCGGCTTTCAGTCACTTCCAGGATCAACGTACCAGGCTTGATGCGATAGCGGTTTAACAACTCCAGCAGGTCCGAGACCATACTCGGGTGCATCAGCTGTAGCGCGGACAAATTCACCGACAGCGGCAGCATCAGACCCCGTTCCTGCCACGCTGACAGCTGGCGGCACGTCTCTTCCAGCACCCAGTAACCAACCGTCACCATCAGGCCGCAGGACTCAATCCTGTCGATTAACCCTTCGGGCAGCTCCCAGCTTCCGTCCGGCTGCTGCATCCGCAATAATGCTTCTGCGCTCAATACCTTACCGCTGGACATTTCCACCTGCGGCTGCATCCAAAGCGCGAACTGCTGATTATCCAGCGCGCTGAGAATATCGTTCTCTTCCGTCAAACGCTGCTGCGCCTCTTCCATCTGTAACGGATCAAAGAACTGAATTTGATTTTTACCCTTATGGCGCGAGGTTAACACGGCCGACAGGGCGCGGCGGTAAAGCTGTTCTGCGGTCAAATCACCATAGAACATTGCTACCCCAATGTTGCAGGTAGGACGCAGTTGAATACCCTGAATAGGTAATCGCTCGTTAACGATAGTGAGTACTTGCTGACCTAAAGTAATAGCGTGCCAGGGTTCTTTTACACCATGGGCGATGATGGCGAAGTCATAGCCACTCACCTGGGAAAGCACCATCCTGGGGGCTAATACCGACTTGAGTTTTTCGACCAGCGTAAGCAGCAGGATTTCCCGCTGAGTTTCGGTTAACACCCCCGCGGTGTCACGTAGGGTTTCGCAGGTGACAATCATCAGCGCCGTCGTCTGCTGGCGGGTAACAACCTGCTCCAGCAGCCCCATTAAAAACGACTTATTGGGCAGTTCGGAAACCGGGAAACGCATTGCAAAGTCGCTTTGCTCTTCGCTATGTCGCTGAATCAACTGCTGATTAAGATTGTAGCTACGCACCAGCATACCAATCTCATCATCCTGATGTAGACGCGGCAATGCCAGTTGATAGCCAATCAGATCCTGCTGTTGGATGTCGTTCAGCTCACGGGCAATTTTACGTAAGGGGTGCACAATCAAGCGGTTAATGCACCAGGAGATGGCGACGGTCAATATTAACGACAAAAGTAAGTAAATGGTCACTAACGTCGAGAGCGTACTCATCACGAATTTGTACATGCGGTACGAATCCGCCTGCAGTACCAGATACGCCAGCGGTTGCGGGTTAGCTGAACGCTCAAGGGAATAGATCGGCAGCGAAATTTGTACCGGAAGCTCAAACAGGCGAGTCACCGTAACAGGAACGGGGCGTTCAGGGATAAAGCTCATCCGCAACGCCTGAAACTGATTGGGCAGCACCACATCGGCGCGACTTACCACGCCCGCTGGCCGAATACTTTTTAAAATGGCTTCCGCTTCGGGAATATCCCCTTTCAGGATAGTGTCCGACAGAGGCTCACGGACGGAGCGAGCGATACTTTCCAGTTGCGTAGCCGTGTTATAGCGGTTTTGCTGGACCAGATGGAACAACAAAACGGTGCAAAAAATAAAAACGAACACCATAACAACGGCCGCAACCATTGCCATCTGCTTAATTGTTAACGAGCGACTGACACGCAAACTGACTCTCCACGGATAGACGAAACTGCCGTCAGAGTATACCCGATCGTAGCGGTATTAAGAGAGGCGGTATCTGAAAACTTCCCAGCGTGCATTATCGCGACAGGATAGGCACCTGGCGACGAGATTTATCTGCATTTAAGCCGAAAAAGGCAGCAAGGTCGCCCCCTGCGGCCTGGTTCGGGCGCATGTTGCCATCACGGCAGGCAGACGCCTACAAAGCGCATTACTTCCTGTTACGCAGCCAGCTCACAATCAGGCTGGCAATGGTGCCAGCGATGATTGGAGCCGCTAAATCGTGCCAGAAGGCCACGCCTAACTGTGCGAGCGTCATATAGCCGCCTGTGTTGCAATGGCAACTGTTCACGGCTATCCTTGAGTTGTTCAGGTTCAAGTCAGCCCCCGTTTTGTTGCCAGGTTTATACCGAACAACGTGCGGGGGTTTTCTCTTTCCAGCAACCGATGCGGCCGGGGATCAAGCCCCCGCAACATTGCGCCTCACCGAGAATTCCCGGCTTGCCGCTGATTCTACGGCAGCCCACTTGCCATATCACTGCGCAATATTGCGCTCTGCGTAGCACCTCGCAATTCACCCATTTTCTCACCAGCACGCTGGAAAGATTCTTTCCAGTTGGCAACATTCCTGCCGACCATTAGTTCAGACAAAAACATAACGCATTGATATCTATCAGTTCATTTTCTGGCACAGCGATTGCTATTTGACTGTGAGCTGTTCTGTTCCGAATTAAAGGAGATATCATGTCTGACTGTCGTACTTACGGATTCAACACCCAGATCGTTCACGCGGGGCAACAACCCGACCCTTCAACTGGCGCGCTTAGTACGCCTATTTTCCAGACCTCAACGTTTGTTTTTGACAGCGCCGAACAAGGTGCCGCCCGCTTTGCGCTCGAAGAGTCCGGGTACATTTACACCCGCTTGGGTAACCCCACCACCGATGCGCTGGAGAAAAAGCTGGCTGTACTGGAAAGAGGTGAAGCCGGGTTGGCAACCGCGTCCGGTATTTCCGCTATCACCACAACGCTGTTGACGCTTTGCCAGCAGGGTGACCATATCGTTTCCGCCAGCGCGATTTACGGCTGCACCCACGCGTTTTTGTCGCACAGCATGCCGAAGTTTGGGATTAACGTCAGCTTTGTCGACGCGGCAAAGCCTGAAGAAATCCGCGCCGCCATGCGACCAGAAACCAAAGTTGTGTATATCGAAACGCCCGCCAACCCAACGCTGTCGCTGGTCGACATTGAAACGGTGGCCGGTATCGCCCATCAACAGGGCGCATTGCTGGTGGTGGATAACACCTTTATGTCACCGTACTGTCAGCAGCCTTTGCAACTGGGCGCGGATATTGTGGTTCACAGCGTCACCAAATATATCAACGGTCACGGGGATGTGATTGGGGGAATCATTGTTGGTAAGCAGGAGTTTATCGACCAGGCGCGGTTTGTAGGCCTGAAAGATATCACCGGTGGCTGCATGAGTCCGTTCAATGCGTGGTTAACACTGCGCGGCGTTAAAACGCTGGGCATTCGTATGGAACGTCACTGTGAAAATGCACTGAAAATCGCCCGCTTCCTCGAAGGGCATCCATCCATTACTCGGGTGTATTATCCTGGCCTGACTTCGCATCCGCAGTATGAGCTGGGCCAGCGGCAAATGAGCCTGCCAGGTGGAATTATCAGCTTCGAAATCGCCGGCGGCCTCGAGGCTGGTAGGCGGATGATCAATTCTGTAGAATTGTGCCTCCTCGCGGTCAGTCTCGGTGATACCGAAACCCTCATTCAGCACCCAGCGTCTATGACACATTCGCCCGTTGCACCTGAGGAACGGCTTAAAGCAGGTATTACCGACGGGCTTATCCGTCTTTCTGTGGGTCTTGAAGATCCAGAAGATATTATTAACGACCTTGAACACGCCATCAGAAAGGCAACATTCTGACCAATATGGCCTGAACCGACGCCGTTCGGTTCAGGTTGTTGAGAATCAAGGCACAACAGTCTGGCAATACGCGCGATCCTCTTTCGGGGAGAACGTGTATTTTGGGCAGGGGGTTCTATGCAGGACAACACATTACAATTAAGCAACAATACAGCAACCGCCGTACCATTCTCAAAAAAAATACCGTTTACGAAATACGATTTTGGCTGGGTATTACTGTGCATCGGCATGGCCATTGGTGCCGGAACGGTACTGATGCCGGTACAAATTGGCTTAACAGGCATTTGGGTATTTATCGTTGCCTTTATTATTGCTTATCCGGCAACTTATATTGTGCAGGATATTTATTTAAAGACATTATCAGAAAGCGAAACTTGTAATGACTACACGGATATTATAAGTCATTACCTGGGAAAAAACTGGGGCGTATTTCTTGGCGTCATCTATTTCCTGATGATTATTCACGGCATATTTATTTATTCCTTATCCGTGGTTTTTGACAGCGCCTCATATATCAAAACCTTCGGCTTGACCGAGGCCGATCTTTCGCAGTCGATAATCTATAAAGTGGCCATTTTTGCCGTGCTGGTCGCCATTGCTTCCGGGGGAGAAAAGCTGCTGTTCAAAATCTCCGGCCCGATGGTGGTGGTCAAAGTAGGTATCATCATCGTATTTGGTTTTGCGATGGTTCCGCACTGGAACTTCGCTAATATCAGCGCCTTCCCTGAAGCATCTGTTTTCTTTCGTGATGTACTGCTAACCATCCCGTTCTGCTTCTTCTCAGCGGTGTTTATTCAGGTGTTGAACCCAATGAACATCGCCTACCGCAAACGGGTGACGGACCGGGTGCTGGCTACGCGTATGGCAATCCGTACGCATCGCATCAGTTACATTACTCTGATTGCTGTCATTCTGTTTTTCTCCTTCTCTTTTACCTTTTCTATTAGCCATGAAGAGGCCGTTTCGGCTTTCGAACAAAATATTTCCGCACTGGCACTGGCGGCTCAGGTCATTCCTGGGCAGATTATTCATATCACCTCAACAGTATTAAATATCTTCGCCGTATTAACCGCGTTCTTTGGTATTTATCTGGGATTCCACGAGGCGATCAAAGGTATTATTCTCAACGTTCTGAGCCGCGTCATTGACGTTGAGAAAATTAATTCGTTAGTACTCACGCTGGGTATTTGCACCTTTATTGTTATCACTCTGGTCATTTGGGTGTCATTTCGCGTATCGGTACTGGTATTCTTCCAGCTAGGTAGTCCGCTTTACGGGATTGTGTCGTGTATTATTCCGTTCTTCCTGATCTATAAAGTAACGCAACTGGAAAAACTACGCGGGCTGAAAACCTGGTTGATCCTGCTGTACGGAATTCTGCTGTGCCTGTCGCCCTTATTGAAGCTGATTGAATAACCCACGTATATCGCGCCGTCAGACGCTGGCGGCGCTTAACCCACACTCTCCAGCTGATAGCCGCGAATTTTATTCAGCACCGTGGTGTGCGACACGCCCAGCGCTTTGGCAATATGCCGTGACGACACATTATCTTCCACCATCTGTTCAATGAGCCGGCGTTCAGCACACAGAACCTGCTCTTTAAAAGGACGTTCTGTCGCGCCCCGCTCAACGGCAGGCAAATTCACCATCCCTAATTCTTCCCGCGTAATAACATCGGATTCGGCCATCAGCATCAGGCGAATAATGGTATTTTCCAGTTCGCGCACATTTCCCGGCCAGGTGTGATGGTGCAGGGCATCAAAACAGGCTTTATCCAGAATGATCCGCCGCTGGAATTCCTTCGCGTATTTCTGCACAAAGTGGCGAATCAGCAGGCTGATATCCTGTGGGCGCTCGCGCAAAGGTGGGATGGTCAATGAAAGCACGTTGATGCGGTAATAGAGATCGGCGCGCAGCAGACGTTGTTCCACCATCTCTTCCAGATTGGCATTGGTTGCCACAATAATGCGCACATTGACCGGAATAATATGTGCCCCGCCAACGCGCCGAATCCCGCCATCCTGAAGCACGCGCAGGAGTTTAGCCTGTAAGCTCAGCGACATTTCGCCAAACTCATCGAGAAAAAGGGTGCCTTTATCGGCCATTTCAAACAGCCCTTTTTTGCCTTTACAATCCGCGCCGCTGAAAGCCCCTTTCTCATAGCCAAAGAATTCACTCTCCATTAGCGACTCAGGTAGCGCAGAGCAGTTGACCGGAATAAACGGATAAAAACGTCGCTGCCCGGAATTATGGATAGCCCGGGCCAGCAGCTCTTTACCAGTCCCCGTATCGCCACGGATCAGAACGGTATATTTGCTGTCGGCAATTTTTATCGCCTTTTCGATAAGCGCGTGCATGCTCTGGCTGCTGCAAATAATGTCAGAGAAATAGCGCGGGCGTTCCGGCTCCGGCGTTGACAGCTCGCTTATCTCCTCACAGAGATAAGCAACATTAATAATATCGGCGCGCTGGCTTAAACAGGATTGCACACAGGAAATATCCTGTAGCTGGCGGCACCAGGATTTAATCAGGATCCGCCCAGGCGTCACTTTCATGGAGATGATATTGATATCACAGCAGGAAAATTCCTTCAGGACATCCTCAACCATCGACAGACGATCAATTGTTTTAATATCCCAGCGTATCGTGACCACATTTGCTCCTGGTAGTTAGCAACTGCGAAATAGATATTTCTGTGACTAGAGGAAATCTGACTACATTCTAGACGCTGTGGAATAATGTTCTGCCAAAGGACTCACATTGTGGACGTAAAGAGAAAATATAAAAAAACCGGAGCACAAGGCTCCGGTTATCGGGTCATAACCCAGGTTTATTGCTGTGGGTTTTCATCCTGGTCAACGGCAAAACAAGCTACCAGTTGACCGCCGTAATCTTTCAACTGCGGTTGAAGCTGGGTACACGGACCAAAGCGACGACGGCAGCGGGCGTTGAACGCACAGCCCGGCGGCGGATTCAGCGGGCTTGGCAGTTCACCGGTCAGCTTGATACGCTCACGGCGATCGTCCGGGTTCAGGCGCGGTGTTGCGGAGAGCAGCGCTTGCGTGTACGGATGACGCGGATTATTGAAGATTTGGTCCTTCGTCCCTTTCTCCACACAGCGGCCTAAATACATCACCATCACTTCATCGGCAATGTGCTCGACAACCGACAGGTCGTGCGAGATAAAGACGTATGACAGCCCCAGTTCCTGCTGCAAATCCATCATCAGATTCAGCACCTGCGCACGCACCGAAACGTCCAGCGCTGAGACCGGTTCATCGGCAATCACCACGTCCGGGTCAAGCATCAGACCGCGAGCGATGGCAATACGCTGACGCTGACCGCCGGAGAACATATGCGGATAGCGGTCGTAGTGCTCGGTTTTCAGCCCCACTTTCGCCATCATCGCCAATGCTTTTTCACGACGCTCCTCTTTGCTGAGCGTGGAGTTGATCAGCAGCGGCTCTTCCAGAATCTGTCCCACTTTTTTACGCGGGTTCAGGGAACCGTACGGGTTCTGGAATACAATCTGGATTTTCTGCCGACGCAGCTTTTGCGCCTGCGGGTCGTGCTTAAGCAGATCCTGTCCCTGGTAATACAGCTCACCGCCGGTCGGGACTTCAATCATCGTCAGCAGGCGGCCAAGGGTGGATTTCCCACAGCCCGACTCGCCTACCACCGCCAGCGTTTTACCACGCTCTAAGGTAAAGGAGACGCCGTCCAGCGCTTTCACCAGGCGCTCCGGGGCGAACATACCCTTTTTCACCGGGTAGTGTTTTTTCAGATCAATAGCCTGCAACAGCGGCTGTGGCAAAGCGGCCTTTTGCGTACTCATAGCCCAGGCCTCCCGGCATCATCAAGTGGGTAGTGGCATTTCGACTGACGACCGCCTTCCAGCAGGTTCAGTTCAGGTTCTTCAGCGCGGCATTTGTCGGTCGCATAGGGACAGCGCGGGTTCAGCAAACAACCGCTCGGGCGGTCATATTTACCGGGAACCACGCCCGGCAGTGAGGCCAGACGCGCTTTGTCCTGAGCAAACTCCGGCAGCGCGCGCAGCAGCGCCTGGGTGTAAGGATGACGCGGCGCGCGGAAGATATCCTGCGCGGCCCCGGTTTCCACTACCTGACCGGCGTACATCACGATGATTTTGTGTGCCGCTTCAGCCACCAGCGCCAGATCGTGGGTGATTAAGACCAGCGCCATGTTCTCTTTTTGCTGCAATTCCAGCAGTAGCTCGATAATCTGCGCCTGAATAGTCACATCCAGCGCCGTTGTCGGTTCGTCGGCAATCAGCAGTTTCGGACGACAGGCAATCGCCATCGCGATCATCACGCGCTGGCTCATTCCACCGGACAACTGGTGCGGATAGACATCCAGACGCGAGGCCGGATCGGGGATCCCCACCAGCGTCAGCAGGTCAATTGCCCGCTGAATACGCGTTTTTTTGTTGCCGCCCTGGTGCACCTTGATGGCTTCCATAATCTGGTAGCCGACGGTATAGCAGGGATTAAGGCTGGTCATCGGGTCCTGGAAGATCATCGCCACTTCCGCGCCCACTAACTGGCGACGCTCTTTCTCAGAAATGCGCTTCAGGTCGCGACCATTAAACTCCAGATTTTCGGCCATAACGCGGCCAGGGTAGTCAATCAGTCCCATAATCGCCAGCGAACTGACGGACTTACCAGAGCCGGACTCTCCTACAATGCCAACCACTTCACCCTGATCCACACTGTAGCTAATGCGGTCTACGGCGCGGAATTCGGAACCTACGTCGCCGAAATGCACCGATAATTTATCTACATTTAATAACGCCATCTCGAACCTCTTACTGCTTCAGTTTGGGATCGAGCGCGTCACGCAGACCGTCACCCATCAGGTTAAATGCCAGCACCGTCAACAGGATCGCCAGCCCCGGGAAGGTCACAACCCACCAGGCGCTTTGGGCAAACTGCAGAACGTCAGAGAGCATGGTGCCCCATTCCGGCGTAGGCGGCTGTGCGCCCATCCCCAGGAAGCCGAGGGCAGCCATATCGAGAATGGCGTTAGAGAAGCCAAGCGACGCCTGAACAATCAGCGGCGCAAGACAGTTAGGAAGAATGTTGACGAACATCTGGCGCATCGCGCCGGCTCCCGCCACGCGAGATGCAGTGACGTAGTCGCGGTTAACTTCCACCAGCACAGCGGCGCGCGTCAAACGGACATAGTGCGGCAATGCCACGAACGTCAGCGCCAGCGCGGCGTTGCCAATCGAGGGGCCAAATACCGCCACCAGCACCAGCGCCAGCAACAGGCTCGGCAATGCCAGCATGATATCGACCACACGCATGATGACGTTATCGACAATCCCGCCAAAGTAACCGGCGATCAGCCCAAGAACCACGCCCATCAGCAGGGAGAGAACTACCACCAGACAGCCGACCAACAGCGACAGACGCGCACCGTACATCAGGCGGGACAGCACGTCGCGGCCTACATCATCAGTACCAAACAGATGCGCCATGGTACCGCCTTCCTGCCACGCGGGAGGAGCCAGCAGCGTATCGCGGAACTGGTCTGCCGGGTTGTAGGGTGCGAGGACGTTGGCAAAGACCGCAATCAGGATCATCACCACAACGTACACCAGCCCAACAACCGCACCTTTGTTGCGTTTAAAATAGTGCCAGAACTCCTGCAACGGAGTCATCGGCACCGGTGCAGCAATAACTTTATTTTCAGTAACCTGTGACATGATGGCCCCTTACTTCTTATGCCGAATACGCGGGTTCACCACGCCGTACAGCAGGTCTACCAGCAGGTTGACGAGGATAATCATCGTCGCGACCAGCAGCACCCCGCCCTGCACCACCGGATAATCGCGGCGTTGCAGCGCATCGATCAGCCAGCGCCCCAGTCCCGGCCACGAGAAGATGGTCTCGGTCAGGATCGCCCCGGCCAGCAACGTACCAACCTGCAGGCCGATAACGGTCACCACGGGCAGCATCGCGTTACGCAGAGCGTGAATAATGATGACGCGCATACGGGTCAGGCCTTTGGCGCGCGCGGTACGGATGTAATCTTCACCCAGCACTTCCAGCATCGATGAACGGGTCATACGCACAATGACCGCCAGAGGAATGGTACCCAGCACCATCGCAGGCAGGATCATATGCGCCAACGCATCAATAAAGTTGCCCTCTTCACCCCAGATGGCGGTGTCGATAAGCATAAAGCCGGTTAGCGGATTGGAATCATCAAGGAACACCATGTCGCTCACCCGCCCAGAAACTGGCGTCAGGTTCCACTGCACGGAAACCAGCATGATCAGCATCATGCCCCACCAGAAAATCGGCATGGAGTAACCGGTCAGCGCCAGGCCAACGGCGGTATGATCGAAAATAGAGCCGCGCTTAACGGCAGCAAGTACACCCACTGGGATACCCACTGCGACGGCGAAAATCATCGCACAGACGCCGAGTTCCAGCGTTGCTTTGAAGCGAGGTACGAACTCTTCCCACACCGGTAAGCGGCTTTTCAGTGAGATACCTAAATCACCATGCATAACCCCCCAGATATAGTGGAGGTACTGCTGCCACATCGGCTTATCCAGACCGAGTTCAGCCAACAGTTTAGCATGACGCTCAGGGGAGATCCCACGTTCACCCGCCATGATCATAACCGGATCGCCGGGGATCATATGGACGAAGGCAAAGGTGAGAAGAGTGATACCGATAAACGTGGGGATGACGAGTCCCAAACGTCGGAGAATGAACTGCAACATAACCCGGATTCTCTCTAATGACGCACGGCCTGGAACCGTGAGTCTGTATTGCTCACAAATCTTATCCCACGCAAACTGCATCGCGGGTAAAGCATTACGCCGGAGGGCGCTGCGCTTATCCGGTCTACACAATACCGGGGCGCAGCGCTTCCTTAATTGCTTTTAATTATTCGACAGAGACGTTTTCGAAGTGGTGTTTGCCCAATGGATCAACCACATAGCCTTTCACTTCTTTACGCACTGGTTCGTACACGGTGGAGTGAGCAACAATCAGAGCCGGAGCCTGGTCGTGCATAACAACCTGAGCTTGCTTGTACAGTTCAATACGTTTGTTGTGATCGTCGGTCGCACGCGCCGGCTGGATCAGGTCTTCAAACGGCTTGTAGCACCAGCGAGAGTAGTTGGAACCGTCTTTCGCTGCCGCACAGCTGAACAAGGTGGCGAAGAAGTTGTCCGGATCCCCGTTGTCGCCGGTCCAGCCCATCATCACCGCCTGATGTTCACCCGCTTTGGCGCGTTTCAGATACTCGCCCCACTCGTAGGTCACAATCTTGGCCTGAACGCCAATTTTCGCCCAGTCAGCCTGAACCATTTCTGCCATACGACGTGCGTTCGGGTTATATGGACGCTGTACCGGCATAGCCCACAGCTCAACGGTAAAGCCTTTGTCCTGACCCGCTTCCTTCAGCAGCGCTTTGGCCTTCTCAGGATCGTAGGTGTAGTCTTTAACGTCGTCGTTATAGCCCCACATAGTCGGCGGGATCAGGTTTTTCGCGGCAACGCCAGCGCCCTGATAAACCGCTTTGATGATCGCTTCTTTGTTTACCGCGTAGGTAAGCGCCTGACGGACTTTCACGTCATCAAACGGTTTCTTCTCGGTGTTGAAAGAGAGGTAGCCAACGTTCAGACCCGCCTGTTCCATCAGGTTGATGTTTTTATCCTGCTTCATGCGCGCGATGTCTGCCGGGTTCGGGTACGGCATCACCTGGCACTCGTTTTTCTGCAGTTTGGCGTAACGCACGGAAGCGTCAGGCGTAATGGAGAAGACCAGACGGTCGATCTGCGGCTTGGTGCCCCAGTAACCTTCGAATGCTTTATACAGAATACGGGAGTCTTTCTGGTACTGCTGCAGCTGGAACGGACCGGTACCAATTGGGTTCAGATCCACTTTCTCCGGAGAACCGGCTTTCAGCATGTTGTCAGCATATTCTTTGGAAAGAATAGAAGCGAAGTCCATCGCCAGGTCAGCCAGGAACGGCGCTTCCGGGCGAGTCAGCACGAACTGAACGGTTTTATCGTCCACTTTTTTCACTTCGGAGATCAGATCCGGCAGACCCATCCCTTCGAAGTATTCATAGCTGCCGCCAGAGACTTTATGGTACGGGTTCTGGGCATTTTTTTGACGATCGAAAGAGAACACCACGTCATCGGCGTTAAAATCGCGCGTCGGTTTAAATTCTTTGTTGTCCTGCCACTTCACGCCCTGACGCAGGTGGAAGGTGTAGGTTTTGCCGTCTTCGCTGATTTCCCACTTCTCAGCAAGGCCCGGGATCACTTCAGTCGTACCGGTTTTGAACTCGACCAGGCGGTTATAGATCGGTACGGAGCTGGCATCATAGGTGGTGCCAGAGGTGAAAAGCTGCGGGTTAAAGCCTTCAGGAGATCCTTCTGAACAATAAACCAGAGTTTTAGCCTGTACGCTTGCTGCGACGGTCATAGCCACCAGGCTCAGACCAAGCTTCAGCATCCCTGACTTCTTCAAGGAAATACTCATTCTTCTGCTCCAAATGTGATGTTTGTTGTTTTACCCTTTGCAGTGGGTTTGCACCGCCTGGCCTTTTTTGTTTTTTACCCGGCCAGGTCGGCGTTAAGAGGATGGGGATTCCGTTCACATAAGCGACTGAGTTGCAGTGCGGATTCTCCATGAAATGCCCCTCATACCCTACAATCTGTCAACAGAATGTGAAAACGTCAATACAGGTCACCGTGATTTACGCCAACGGTGAGAATTCACAAACAAAGATTAAAAAAAGTGCGGAAGGACATTTTCAGCAGGGAAATTTGTGCTACGCGTACTATGCCAGAATAAACATCTTCATATTTCGCAACATTTGGTGATTAACATTTATGCAATTTATTCAAACTTTCTAAATTAATGCTGCATATCTGAGCGATTAATACCATGAACGTTAAAGCGCACAGCGTAAAATGCCAGCTTCAGCCATAAGTAGCGCAAAAAAAGTTTCAAGCAAATATAAAAAAAGGCAATGGAATATGTCACAGAATCGTTAACAGTCAGTGGGAAGTGGTGCACAATTTTTGCAGATAAAATGAAGGTCAAACATGGGGTCGGAAAAACAAAAAATACGCCCTGCCAGCGCTTTGCCTGTAGGCCGGATAAAGCGCTTGCGCCGCCATCCGGCAGTGTCTGTTATAGCGTGATGTTTTGCCTGATGGCGCTTCGCTTATCAGGCCTACAAAAGCCACAAATGCAAAAAGCCCGCTCAGAGAGCGGGCTTTTTAAATTTGGTCGGTGATAGAGGATTCGAACCTCCGACCCCTTCGTCCCGAACGAAGTGCGCTACCAGGCTGCGCCAATCACCGAATGCGGGGCGCATCTTACTGCTCAGCTGCGCGCCCGTCAATCCCTTAGTATCAAAATGCCATTTGATCGGTGAGAAAGTCAGCAGCTCAGTTACTGGGCTGTAGCCTTATTCGCGTCCGGGATACGGCACCAGTTGTTATTCTCGTTAATACCACCATTTGGCGAGGTATAACCGAGGCAACCCAAAATGGTGTCGTACAGTTCAACATGACGACGCGGCACCTTCATATCAGCTTCTTGCTTAAGGTGTGCAAACGCCTTCGCATGGTCGGGGTCTTCCAGATACTTGTCAGACATCCACACCATCATAGGAACGCGGAACTGCTCAGGTGGCGCCATTTTACGCGGCGTACCGTGCAGGTGCTCGCGCTCGTTAATCGACTCACCGTGATCGGCGGCGTAGAACACGATCGCTTTCTTATCGCGTAGTTGATCAAACACTTTGGTAATAAAGTGATCAACATAGGTTACCGAGTTATCGAATGAGTTGATCATCTGGGCCTTCGAGCAGCCACTATCAACATTGACACATTCCGGCTTCCACTGCGCATATTCGCGGGTGTAGCGCTGGGTGTAGTTAAAATGCGAGCCCTTAGTATGCAGAATAATCAGATGCTTGCCACCATCTTCATTATTTTGTAGAGACTGCTGCATCTCGGTAATCAACAGCATATCGTCAACGTTCTTGCCACGGTTGCGCGGCTCTGCGCCAATCTGCTCACGATAGGCGATGTTCTCCGCCATGGTGTTACTGTAGAACCACATCTCGCTTTGCATCGCGTAAAGATCGGTCTTGAACCCTAACTGGCCGAGCACGGAGAAGACGTTTTGTTCTTTCAGAGTACGCTGCGGGTTTTCTTCTGCCCCACCCTCACGCACGAACATACAACGCAGCGAAAGTTTTGTTGCCGTATCACAGGAATATCCACGGAAGGCGGCCAGATTTTTCTCCTGGGCGAGCCTTGGCGTGGTATTACGCTCATAGCCAAAAATCCCCATATGATCCCAGCGGGTCGTTTCGCCGATAATAAAGACCACATAGGTGTCGTCGAGGTTTTTGGGGGCAACATAGGTAAACTTCTTCGCCGGGTTCATCAACGATTTGTTGTCTGAGGATTCATCCACCTGTGCCCAGGCGTACAGACCCAGCGCGGAGAGCCAGTTTGACGGCAGATAGGAATTCGCCACTACCCCGCCATAGCTGGGTAAATCGATTCCCGTTGCTCGCTCAACGCTTCTCTGTTGCATGCTCAGCAGGCGAATCGGCGCCCATACCATCAAGCCAGCCAACAATACCACCGCCACGCTACGCCATCTCATGCCAGGCGTACGGATCTGTTTCATCAGGGTATAGCGGCAGCGATTACTCCAAATCAGAACCAACGGTAAAATGCTGACCGAAACCAGCCACACGACAAAATGCCAGCCAACAACTTCTTTCGATAAATCAATATCCGTGGTCATTACGGAGGCAATAATACCGTAACCAATTACCACATTCAGGAAGGTCATGTAATAGCTGGCACCGGCAGAACACAGCACCACTAAGGTTGTCAGGACACGCCAGGCGCGCCGACCAAATAAAGAGAGAAGCCGTAGTAAAAAGAAGGTCACCAGCACAGTGCCGGCTAATTCAACAACCGCAGAGAGTCCTTTCCAGACGGTAAACTCGTGTGCATATCCGCTAAAGCGCCGGAAAAATACAGCACAGTTCATAAACAAACCGATATAGATTGCCAGCAGGAAACTGAGTTTCTGCTGCGTCATCGACTTAATGTATCTCATGCAAACAAACCCTGGGAATCGGGATAAAAACACCCTGTGCAGTAGTCAAACAGACCAGGCAGGGGAAAATGCGACAACAGCAGAGGTGAAATGTCTACGGGCGCGGGTAAGTAGACCACAGGAGGGTGAAAAAGTGCTTATGGAGAATGCAAATGGCGCATATATTTTTGTAAATATATGCGCCAGGTATTAATCAGACTACTAATAGGTTTAGGCGTGCGCCTCGGTATATACGCTACGCTGTGGCTGGCGGATGGTGGTGGAGAGTGCCAGTGAGATGATTAACAGCGCAAAGATAACGCAGAAGGTCACATAGAAACCGCCGAACAGCGAGGCGATAATGGAACCACAAATGCTGCCGATACCGAAACCTAAGTAAATGACACCGTAGTTTTTAGCCAGGTTGTTCAAACCGAAGAACTCGCTCACCAGTGACGGGAACACGGTGATGGTACCGCCAAAGTTAAATGCTACACAGGCAATCGCCGCAAAGAAGGTCACATCATTCAGCGGGGCGAACAGCAGTGCCGCCATACCGACCAGCGAAACGACCTGCCCAATGGTGATAACGCGAATACGAGAGATTTTGTCGGACAGAATCCCCAGAACCAGACGACCGGACAGGTTAGCTATAGAAATGACGGTAACCGCATTTGCCGCCGTTGCCACATCCATATGCGCCAGGCTTTGTGCAATATCTTTCGCCACGCCAATCACATACAGCCCACTCATACACGCCGTCAGAAACATCACTGCCAGCATCCAGTACTGCGGTTTACGCATGGACTGCGCCAGGGTGTAGTCATTCTCAACCACGCCATTTTTCGTTTTCACTTCCTGATTCGGCGCGTCTTTCATCAGCGTGGAGCCAAATACGATCATCACCAGCACAATCGCGCCCCAAATCATGAAGGTTTTTTCCAGACCCACAGTGCTCAACAGTTGGCTGTCGATGAATTTAAAACCGAGGCTGCCAAGACCGTAAGAACCGATGGCAAAGGCGGAAATCAGCCCTTTACGCTCAGGGAACCATTTTACACAGTTGGAAAGTGTTAACAGGTAGCCTGCTCCATCCGCCAGACCGACCAATATACCGGCGCTCAGCCACAGCATAATCAGGCTGTCAGAGTGGGCGGTTAAGAAGAAGCCGACACCCAGTAAAATACCGGAGGCCATGGTGACGCGTTTCACGCCAAAACGTTCCTGCAGTTTCCCGGCGATGGAAGAAGAAATTGCCAGCCCGAGGCTCAGCAGGCCAAAGGAAAAGGCAACCTGACTCACTGGCGCATCAAGCTTAGAAGAGAGCGCACCGTTAAACAGGCTCCAGGTATAAACAGAACCTAAAGCAAATTGAGTAATGATGGTGCCGATCAGTGTCAGCCAGCGGGTACGCTGATAATCAGAAGTTTTCATGGCAGTCTTCCTGCATAAACAAAATGGGAAATTCTCTGCCAACAACCATACCGAAGCGCTTTTATGAGCAGGAGAAAACGGCATGAAATGCCGCCAGGACGGAATGAAATGCCTGGAATGTGGAATGAATGACGAGACAAAAAGTCGGGTTACTGAATTTTATCGCATGAGTTAGTACACGCTATCGCTGGAGTGCGTGTGATTGTTGATCTCAACATGTAATCAAGATGTTTATGTGCTGATTACTTACGTTAAAATTTGGCGCTCACTCCCATGGTGTACATATAGTCGCTGTTGTTGGTGCTGTTTTCAGCCTGCGAAAGCGCTGCGTAAGCCGCCATGTGCGGGTTCAACAGCATATCCGCACCGACGGTGACATCCACCCAGTTACCGTCCTGACCCGCTGCTGACATGCGGCTGAGACCCGACTGCGCCTTCCAGATATTCTCGCCAAACTGCTGGTTATAGCTGATTTGCGCCCACGGTCGCACATCACCGAACTGCGAATTGACTCGCCAGCCCAACGAGCTCACGCTGGCATGCCACAGCGGATCGTTCTGCGTTACCGAAGTCGCGCTGTCGCCAAATTCGTTGTAAGTAGATGTGGTTGAACCGTCATAATGCAGTGCGGCAACCGGACCGGTCGTTACCTGCCTGGACAGCGGGAAGTTCCAGCCCATACTCATGCCGCTGGTCGCATCCATAGGCGTCTCATCCGCAAGATTCACCACGGGACCCGCCACGTTCTGAGTGGAACGAATACGTTCTTCCAGAATGTCGTTATAACGTGGTTGGTGATCGCTGTCCCATGTATAACGTTCGGCCGTATGCCCTGACATAGCATCAACGATATATTCTTGTTGCCAGCCATATGCTGTATTGATGGACAGCGCACAAACTACGACGCTCGCCAGAGTTAACCTTTGGCGACCACTACTGTTTCTTATAATCATCAACGCGACTCCAGAAAAGAGCCGAATTCGGCGATATTATTGTCATTGTGTGAAGGATATCGGGCCCATCAGGCCCTGTATTAAATATTGTCTTTTTAGCTGGCGCGTCAAGGCGGGCCGAATGAAATTTTTACGCCAGTAAAAACAGCGAGGAAGAATATGCAGCGTTGCGGATGGGTCAGCCAGGATCCACTTTACATTGCCTACCACGACAAGGAATGGGGCGTCCCCGAAACTGATGGTAATAAACTGTTCGAAATGATCTGCCTGGAAGGTCAGCAGGCCGGGTTATCGTGGATTACCGTACTCAAGAAACGGGAAAATTATCGCCACGCTTTCCACCATTTTGATCCGGAAAAAGTGGCGGCCATGACCGAAGAGGATGTGGAAAGGCTGGTACTGGATGCCGGCATTATTCGTCATCGCGGAAAAATTCAGGCCATTATCGGCAACGCTCGCGCTTTTCTGACGATGGCGCAAAACGGAGAGTCGTTTAGCGAATTCGTCTGGTCATTTGTTGATAACCAACCGCAAGTGACTCGCGCCGCCAACCTGAGTGATATTCCCACCTCCACGCCTGCGTCAGACGCGCTGTCTAAAGCGTTAAAAAAACGCGGATTTAAGTTTGTCGGCACCACCATTTGTTACTCCTTTATGCAGGCGTGCGGCCTGGTCAACGACCATGTCACCAGCTGCATCTGTTATCCGGGAGAACAACATGATTCGTGAATCCAAGGCTGAAGATCTGCCGTCAATTCTGGCGCTGTGGATGGAAAGCACAATCCATGCCCATCCGTTTATCGAAGAGCGCTACTGGCGCGAAAGTGAATCCGTGGTGCGGGATGTTTATCTGCCAGCCGCGCAAACCTGGGTTTGGGAAGAAGAAGGCGAGCTCAAAGGCTTTGCCAGCGTGATTGATGACCGCTTTCTCGGCGCGCTGTTTGTCGCACCTGCCGCCATCAGAAGCGGGATCGGCAAAGCGCTGGTGCAGCATGTCCAGCAGCGCTTTTCGATACTCAGCCTTGAGGTCTACCAGAAGAATCAATCAGCGGTGAACTTCTACCATGCGCTGGGTTTTCGCATTGAAGACGGCGCATGGCAGGAAGAGACTCACCACCCCACGTGGATTATGGGCTGGCAGGCGGATCAAACGCCGTAAGCACCAACATTGGTCCGCTATATTTTTCAAGCCACGCCAGCGCAGTATTGCCCGCGCAGCCATTCCCCAACTTCGAGCTGGGGAGATCTTTGGTCAGCACGTTGACGGCGCCATTTTTACAAATACCGTTCACTGCGAGATCCAAATCAGGCCACGCGCCTTCATGAATACAGATGACGCCGGGTTTAATACCCGCCGTCACCACCGCGCCTGCCAGAACTTGCCCGCGCTGGTTCCACACCCTGACCGTATCGCCATCCGCAATGCCGCGCGCGTGGGCGTCCTGCGGATGAATCGTTATCGGCTCACGATCCGCTACCGCGTACTGCTCACGTAGCGCACTGTAGTTAAGCTGACTATGCAAACGGTGCGCCGGATGGGCAGAAAGCAGCTGTAGCTGGTCCGGTTCGGCGTTACCGAACCACTCATCCGGCTCCAGCCACATCGGGTGCCCCCCGCAGTCCGCGTAACCGTAACCTGCAATCCTCGCGGAGTAGATTTCAATTTTTCCGCTGTCCGTTTTCAGCGGATGCGCCTGCGGGTCGCGGCGAAAATCCGCAAAACGGATAAACTGTGCGCTGGCGGCGTTTTCCGGCATTTCGATCAGGGCGTTGCGCTGCCAAAACTCGGCGAAAGGCGGCAATGTCACCTGCTGACTGGCCCCACGTTGCCCGGCAATATTGTAAAAAGTCTCCAGCCACGCCAGTTCGCTTTTACCTTCGGTGAACCGTTCATATCCGCCCTTTTCCCAGCGCTCACTCAGCTCGGCAAAGACATCAAAATCATTTCGCGCTTCGTCCTGCGGCGGTACGACCTGCTTCATCGGCACCAGGTGCTGGTTGCTGTAATCGCCGGTCATGGTCAAATCATTACGCTCAAAGGAGGTGGTTGCTGGCAGCACGATATCGGCATGCTTTGCTGCTGCGGTCCAGAAACACTCCGAGATGACCACCAGCTCCGGTTTTTGCCAGGCACGAATTAAACGGTTAGTGTCCTGATGATGGGTGAAGTTAGCGCCACCCGCCCACCACAACATGCGAATGTCCGGGAAATGACGGTCCATGCCGTTGTGCTGGTAAAAACCACCGGGGTTCTCCAGCGCTTCAACAATTCGTGCCACCGGAATTTTATCTACCGCGTCGGTGCCGCCTTTAACGCTGCCCTGCATTGAAGCCAGTACCGCAGCCCGGCGCGTTGGGTTGCCGCCGTTGGCAAAATGGTACGACAGCCCAAAACCGCCGCCTGGCGTCCCGATTTGTCCGAGCATGGCGGCCAGGGTGACAATCATCCAGTGTTTCTGCTCGCCATACTGCTGGCGCTGCATTCCCCATCCGGCCATCAGCATGGTGGTATTTTGGTGAAATATCGCCGCAAGTTCGCGTATCTTCGCCGCCGGAATGTCACAAATATCTGCCGCCCATTCTGCCGTTTTTGCAACATCATCAGATTTACCCAGCAGATAGTCGGCAAAACGGTCATATCCGGTGGTACACCGGGCGAGAAAGTCCTCGTCATGCCAGCCGTTTTCCACCAGCGTATGCGCGATGCCCAGCATCAGCGCTACGTCGGTCCCCATATGCGGGGCAATCCATTCCATCTTATCGCCAAAGAAATCGACGCTTTCCGATCGCATCGGATCGATACAGATCAACCGTTTACCGCTGTCGCGCAATGCCTCAAAGTACGCGAGGCCCTGCTCATCGGACGCGTTCCAGGCAATCTTGAGAGTATTGAGCGGATTGGCGCTCCACAACACCACCACTTCGCTGTTCTCCAGCACCACCGGCCAGCTGGTTTGCTGCTGGTAAACTTCATTCCCGCCCACCACGTACGGCATGATCGCCTGCGCAGCCCCCGTCGAGTAATCCCCCAGATGCCCGGTATAACCGCCCGCCAGCGCCATATAACGCTGTAACAGGGTCGCCGCTTTGTGTAACACGCCGTTGGAACGCCAGCCGTACGAACCGGCAAAAATTGAGGCCGGGCCGTAGCTGTCACGGATGCGTTTATGCTGCGTATGGATAAGATTCAGCGCGTCGTCCCAACTGACGCGAACAAACTCATCCTGCCCACGTACGCCCTGTGGGTTCTCCGGCGAGGCGAGAAACCCTTTACGCACCATCGGAAAACGTACCCGCGTTTTACTGTGAACCTGGTCGCGCACCACGGTTTGCAATGAGTTGGGATGAGCGGTGGGCAGTGCGCCACGCGAGGAGAAAACCGTCTCACCATCGGTGTCGACGAGGATTGGTCCCCAGTGGGCGGCGGTTAACACCGAGTAATGTGCGGGTGAATTAGCCAAGATGGCGCTCCTGAATGCGATGTGACGGCTTATTTATTATGCCGTTCAATGTTACTTACAAATTTCAGAGTCTTCCCTGGAATTTTCTTCATGTTCACACGTCATAATCAACCGCCACGGTCGCTGTGGCAAAGAAGAAAAAGTCATTAAGGAATTAAGATGAAGAAACGTGTATTTGTTATTGCTGCCATCGTGAGCGGCGCCCTGGCGGTTTCTGGCTGCACAACAAACCCTTACACCGGCGAACGCGAAGCGGGTAAATCCGGCATTGGCGCAGGTATTGGCTCTCTGGTCGGCGCGGGCATTGGCGCACTCTCTTCTTCGAAGAAAGATCGCGGCAAAGGCGCACTGATTGGCGCAGCGGCTGGCGCGGCCGTTGGCGGTGGTATCGGCTATTACATGGACGTGCAGGAAGCGAAACTGCGCGAAAAAATGCAGGGAACGGGCGTCAGCGTGACGCGCAGTGGCGATAACATCATTCTGAACATGCCAAACAACGTCACCTTCGACAGCAGCAGTGCCAACCTGAAGCCTGCGGGTGCTAACACCCTGACCGGCGTGGCGATGGTACTGAAAGAGTACAATAAAACCGCCGTCAACGTGCTGGGCTTCACCGACAGCACCGGTAGCCAGGATCTGAATATGCGTCTGTCGCAGCAGCGCGCAGACTCCGTAGCCAGCGCCTTGATCACTCAAGGGGTCGCAGCTAACCGCATCCGCACTCAGGGTATGGGCCCGGCAAATCCAATCGCCAGCAACAGCACAGCGGAAGGTAAAGCGCAAAACCGCCGCGTAGAAATTACCTTAAGCCCGATCCAGTAACGTTTTGTGCCGGATGGAGACAGTCCGCGTCCATCCGGCATGAAGCACTTGCCATCGTTGATTTTCGCGTTAAGGTGTTGTCACCAAATTCAGGGAAATCAGCGATGAGCAAATCAACACGGGCAACCATCAGCGATGTGGCGAAAGCTGCAAAAACCGGCAAGACCAGCATTTCACGTTATCTCAACGGTGAAAAGCACCTGCTTTCCGACGCGCTGCTGGCCCGCATTGAACAAGCCATTGCCGATCTCGACTACCGTCCCAGCCTGATGGCAAGAGGCCTGAAACACGGTCGTACCCGCCTGATTGGCCTGATCATCGCCGATATTACTAATCCCTACTCCGTCAACGTGTTAAGTGGTATTGAAGCCGCCTGTCGCGATAAAGGCTTTACCCCGCTGGTGTGTAACACCAACAACGAAGTGGATCAGGAGCTGCATTATCTCGACCTGCTGCGCAGCTACCAGGTCGAAGGGATTGTGGTCAACGCCGTCGGGATGCGCGAAGAGGGGCTGAACCGCCTGCAACAGTCTGCGCTGCCGATGGTGCTGATTGACCGTAAAATTCCCGATTTCGCCTGTGATATGGTCGGGCTGGATAACACCCAGGCGGCAACGGTTGCCACCGAGCATCTGGTCGAACAAGGTTTTGAAGCCATCCTGTTCCTCAGCGAACCACTCGGCATGGTGAATACCCGCCGCGAACGCCTGAGCGCTTTTCGCGCCACGCTCGCGCAATACCCCGGCGTTATCGCGCAAAATGCCGAAGTCCCGCTCACGGACAATACGCAACTGGACGACACCCTGCGCCAGTTTCACCAGCAGCATCGTGGAATGCGCAAAGCCGTTATCTCTGCCAACGGTGCCCTCACGCTACAAGTAGCCCGCGCCCTGAAACGCATTGGCCTCAACTGGGGGAGCGACATAGGCTTACTCGGTTTTGACGAACTGGAATGGGCAGAGCTGGCGGGCGTCGGTATTACCACGTTGAAACAACCCACCTGGCAGATTGGTTACACCGCCGTTGAGCAGGTTGTGCGCCGGATTGATGGCGGCTCCGCTGCCATTCAGGAACAGGTCTTCTCCGGCGAGCTGATCGTGCGCGGCTCTACCGCCCGTTAAATTACCTTCGTGATGGTGATCATAAATTCGACATCATAGACTTTTCTTTGGAACCGGTTCCATCTAGCGTTATAACAAGAACGCTAGTCTGGAGTTACCATGAAAAGAAAAATTATGGTGGTCACCGCCGCTTACGGTCACGACCAGGTACGGGCCGCAGGCGGGCAAACGGCAATGCTGCCCATCATCGCTGAAGCCGGTGCTGACGGCGTCGAAATCCGCCGCGAGCTATTAACCGACGCCGAGCTGAAGACGCTGTCAACGATGGCCTCTGCGATCGAAATCTTCGGCCTGCTGGCCTGTTACTCTGCGCCTGAACCGTTGTTCCTTGAGGACGGTAACCTCAACCCCCGTCTTCCAGAACTACTTGAGGAAGCGCAGGCCTTGCAGGCGCTGTGGTTAAAAGTCTCCCTCGGCCATTTTTCCCATACCGAACAGTTCAACGTTCTACGCCAATGGCTGGACAACAGCGGAATGGAGCTGGTTGTCGAGAACGATCAGACCGACTGCGGACGCCTGCAGCCAATGCAGCGCTTTAACGAAGCCTGTCAGGCGCAAAACCTGCCGATATCTTTAACCTTCGATATGGGCAACTGGCTGTGGGTGGGTGACTCCCCGGAACAGGCGGCGCAGAACCTGGCGTCAACCGTTGGCTATATCCATGTCAAAGCCGCAGTTGCACATCGCGACAGCTACCGCGCCGTACCGCCTGATGAAGCCGATCCGCGCTGGCTGGCGCTGCTAAAAACGCTGCCCAACGATGTCCCGCGCGGCATTGAGTTCCCCCTGGAAGGGCAGGATTTGGTGGCGGTTACCCGCCGCTACGTCGAGCTGTTACGCGAGGAGTAACGCATGAAAAATTCACTGGATGTGGTCACTATTGGTGAAGCGATGGCGATGTTCGTCGCCACGCAAACCGGCGAACTGGCGGATGTGGAGCAGTTTATCAAGCGCGTTGCAGGCGCGGAGCTTAACGTAGCGACCGGTCTTGCCCGTCTGGGCCTGAAGGTCGGTTGGGTGAGCCGCGTTGGCAACGACAGCTTTGGCCGTTTTATCGTTAAGTCGCTGGAAAAAGAAGGGATTGATGCGCAGGGAGTCACCCAAGACGGGCGTTACGCTACCGGCTTTCAGCTTAAATCTAAGGTTGAAAATGGAACCGATCCCATTGTGGAATATTTCCGTAAAGGTTCCGCTGCCAGCCACCTCAGCATTGAAGATTATCACGAGGACTATTTCGCCAGCGCGCGCCACCTGCACCTGAGTGGCGTAGCGGCAGCGCTTTCTGCCAGCTCTTATGAACTACTGGCGCATACCGCCCGCACCATGAAGGCCCAGGGGAAGACCATCTCGTTCGACCCGAACTTGCGCCCGGTATTGTGGAAAAGCGAAGCCGAAATGGTGGAAAAACTGAACCGCCTGGCATTCCAGGCAGACTGGCTTTTACCAGGGTTAAAAGAGGGCATGATTTTAACCGGTCAGCAAACGCCTGAAGCCATCGCCGACTTTTATCTGCGCCATGGCGTGAAGGCCGTGATCGTGAAAACTGGGGCTGATGGCGCCTGGTACAAAACCGCCAGCGGCGAACAAGGCTGCGTGGCACCGGTAAAAGTTGACAATGTGGTCGATACGGTCGGCGCAGGAGATGGCTTTGCCGTAGGCGTTATTAGCGCCCTGCTGGAAGGCTGCTCGCTGCATCAGGCGGTGACCCGCGGCAATAAAATTGGCGCACTGGCCATTCAGGTTCAGGGCGACAGCGAAGGATTACCCACACGTGAACAATTAGGGGAATAAACTCCCGGCCAACTCTGTACCCTACATACAGAGGCGGCGTATCAGCATAACCAGAGGGCAGTCTATGAATAGCTCAACTAATGCAGCAAAACGCTGGTGGTACATCATGCCAATCGTGTTTATCACGTATAGCCTGGCGTACCTTGATCGCGCGAACTTCAGCTTCGCCTCCGCCGCCGGTATCAACGAGGACCTCGGCATTACCAAGGGGATTTCTTCCCTGCTGGGCGCGCTGTTTTTCCTCGGCTATTTCTTCTTTCAGATCCCGGGCGCAATTTACGCTGAACGCCGCAGCGTACGAAAACTGATTTTTGTCTGTCTGATCCTCTGGGGCGCATGCGCGTCGTTAACCGGCATGGTCAGCAATATTCCAATGCTTGCCGCCATCCGCTTTATTCTTGGCGTCGTTGAAGCCGCCGTGATGCCGGCAATGCTGATTTACATCAGCAACTGGTTTACGAAATCTGAACGCTCGCGCGCAAACACTTTCCTGATCCTCGGTAATCCGGTCACCGTCCTGTGGATGTCCGTGGTTTCCGGTTACCTGATTCAGGCGCTGGGCTGGCGGGAAATGTTCATCATTGAGGGCTTCCCGGCCATCATCTGGGCGTTCTGTTGGTGGGTGCTGGTAAAAGACAAACCGTCTCAGGTCGGTTGGCTGTCAGAATCTGAAAAAGCCGCTCTTCAGGCACAACTGGAAAAAGAGCAGCAAGGCATCAAAGCCGTACGTAACTATAGCGAGGCTTTCCGCTCACGTAACGTCATCCTGCTGTGTATGCAGTATTTCGCCTGGAGTATTGGCGTCTATGGTTTTGTCCTGTGGCTGCCGTCGATTATCCGCAACGGCGGCGCAAACCTGGGGATGGTGGAAGTTGGTTGGCTGTCATCCGTACCGTATCTGGCGGCAACGGCGGCGATGATCCTCGTCTCCTGGGCGTCCGATAAGCTGCAAAACCGTAAGCTGTTTGTCTGGCCACTGTTACTGATCGCGGCGTTCGCGTTTATCGGCTCCTGGGCCGTGGGCGCAGACCACTTCTGGATTTCTTACACGCTGTTGGTTATTGCAGGCGCGGCAATGTATGCCCCCTATGGTCCCTTCTTCGCCATCATCCCGGAAATGCTGCCGCGCAACGTCGCCGGTGGGGCAATGGCGCTGATCAACAGCATGGGCGCGCTAGGTTCATTCTTTGGTTCATGGTTTGTCGGCTACCTCAATGGCGCTACCGGCAGCCCGTCTGCCTCGTACATTTTTATGGGGGTAGCGCTTTTTGTCTCAGTGTGGCTAACTCTCATTGTTAAGCCTGCTAATAATCAACAGCTACCTATTGGCGCACGCCACGCTTAAATTTTAACTTACGGAGATTCGCATGAAGCCGTCCATTATTCTCTATAAAGCGTTACCTGACGATTTACTGCATCGCCTGGAAGAACATTTTACTGTGACTCAGGTGCCTAACCTGCGCCCGGAAACGGTCGCACAGCACGCCGACGCTTTTGCCAATGCAGAAGGTCTGCTGGGCTCCAGTGAAGCCGTCAATACCGCTCTGCTGGAGAAAATGCCCAGGCTGCGTGCGACATCTACGATTTCCGTAGGCTATGACAACTTCGACGTCGATGCCCTCAACGCGCGTAAGGTGCTGTTGATGCACACGCCAACCGTGCTGACGGAAACCGTCGCCGATACGGTAATGGCGCTGGTGTTAAGCACCGCTCGCCGCGTAGTGGAAGTTGCCGAACGGGTAAAGGTCGGCGAATGGACCAAAAGTATCGGACCGGACTGGTTTGGTACCGATGTACACCACAAAACGCTGGGGATTGTCGGTATGGGCCGCATTGGGCTGGCGCTGGCACAACGTGCGCATTTCGGCTTTAGCATGCCGATTCTCTATAATGCGCGCCGTCATCATCAGGAAGCAGAAGAACGCTTTAATGCACGTTACTGCGACCTCGATACGCTGTTGCAGGAGTCTGATTTTGTCTGCCTGATCCTGCCGTTAACCGACGAAACGCATCATCTGTTCAGCACCGAGCAGTTTGCCAAAATGAAGTCTTCCGCCATTTTCATTAACGCCGGACGTGGCCCGGTGGTCGATGAAAAAGCGTTGATTGCCGCCCTGCAAAAAGGCGAAATTCATGCCGCTGGCCTGGATGTATTTGAGCAAGAGCCATTACCGGTAGACTCACCGCTGCTGTCACTGCCCAACGTGGTGGCCGTACCGCACATTGGTTCAGCCACGCACGAAACGCGCTACAACATGGCGGCCTGTGCGGTGGATAACTTAATCGATGCGCTGCAAGGACGCGTTGAGAAGAACTGCGTAAACCCGCAGGTCGCATCATAAACAAAAGGCCGGGTGCGCTTACGCTCACCCGGCCTTTCATGTATTACCGTATCTTAATTACTGAGCGGCATTCACCGCAGCAGTCCAGGCCTGATTAAATGCCTGATGCTGAGCAGCCAACGGGCCAATCAGCGTATTGTACTGACTTGCCTGCTGTGACGTTGGGAACTGGATACCGTTGGCGACAAAGCTCACCTGCGTATCCTGCTGCGCCACAAAATCACCAACCTGCACCAACTGCTGCGTGAAAATTTGCGCGGCAGGGATCAGCGGCTGTAAGGCCTCTGCTGGTGCAGTAACAACTTTGTTGTACACCTGATCAAAGACCGGCTTCAGATCTTCGCCCTGCTTCAGCGCGCCATGCGCAGCATCTGCCTGTAGTTTCGCATTCTGCAACTGTTGCCCTAATACACCTAGCGCACCATTTGCCTGACGCAGCGGTTCACGCTGAGTCACATAATCCTGAGGAACACGAATCGCATTTACGCTATCAACCACCGGGCGCAGACCGGAGTCCATCGCCTGATTAACCTGCTGCGAATAGCCATACAGAATCGCGTAATCGGACACAAACGGGCCAAACTGTTTTTTCTGATCGGCGGTCAACGTTGGTAAACGCTCTCCGCTACGCATTGCAGTATTCTGCAGAAAATCGATAAACGCTTTGCGTTGATCGCCTTCTTTATCAAAACACCCACTCAGGCCAACTACCATTAAGAGCGCCAAAACAGACGCAAACCAGCGAGAGCAGGACTTACCTGTCGCCATTTTAATACTCCTTTCACCCAAAAATGCGCACAACGACACCCGCGTGCCTGACGTTGACAAGGATAGTCCAGGTCAGCCCCGCAAGATACCCTTTCCGCGTAATCTTGTGGGGGAAAATAACCGTTCCCACCACCGTTCGTTTTGCTAAACAATGCTGCATTTACCACTCGGCGTCATATTTTAGTCATCTTTACAATCGGAATCGATCGTTCGGAGATCCCGACCTTTATCAGTTCGTTAGCCAGCAAAAGATTATCACCTGCGATCCGCTGAAACGAATCCATCACACAAACCTTAAATCCGGCTTCATTTTTTCCGACTACTCTTAATGAGCTTCGAAGAAATTCACGATCCCGCTGTGTGATTTGTAGGAGTTCTCAATGGAATACAAAGATCCTATGTTTGAACTGCTAAGCAGTCTGGAGCAGATTGTTTTTAAAGATGTATCGCAGACGGTCACTCTGCCGCAAAAAACCAACCCTTTCACCGAATTTGAACAGCTACGACGAGGGACAGGTTTAAAAACAGATGATTTTGCCCGAGTGATGGGCGTGACGGTCGCGATGGTTCATGAATGGGAGTCTAAACGCGTAAAGCCTTCCACTACCGAATTGAAGTTAATGCGCTTGATTCAGGCAGACCCTAGGTTAAGTAAGCAACTGATGGATTGAACTATTTTTCAATTTTGCTTAAGAACGGTCCTGTTACAGGGCCGTTCTCTTACGAAGGTTATCCACAAAAAAGAAAATAGTAGTTGCATCCACATGCGTAAAATGAGTTAATGCCCTCAACGGTTTGACGTACAGACCATTACAGCAGTTAGTAAGGCAAGTCCCTTCAAGAGTTATCGTTGATACCCTTCGTAGTGAGCATTTCCTTTACTGTTAAAAAATCTGTAAAGCACGCCATATCGCCGAAAGGCACACTTATTTTTTAAAAGGTAATACACTATGTCCGGTAAAATGACTGGTATCGTAAAATGGTTCAACGCTGACAAAGGTTTCGGCTTCATCACTCCTGACGATGGCTCTAAAGACGTGTTCGTACACTTCTCTGCTATCCAGAACGATGGCTACAAATCTCTGGACGAAGGTCAGAAAGTTTCCTTCACCATCGAAAGCGGCGCTAAAGGCCCGGCAGCTGGCAACGTAACCAGCCTGTAAGCTTAAAAAGCTCAAAAATTCTGAATCCCTGCCAAACGGCGGGGATTTTTTTTATCTGTACTTCGCAGCACATCCCACCTAAACGCTTCTTTGCATTACTTTACCCGTCGCCCCTTTGACCTTTCCCTAAGGGCAAGCTTTATAGTGAGCCAGTCTATATTCCACAATTTTCACAAGGAATTGAAGCTATGTCGAAATCCTCACTGCTGCTGATTTTAGGTTTGCTCACCACTGGTACTGCGTTCGCGGCAACGCCGGAAGCTACTTTTCTGGCCGAACACGGACTTAGCGGGAAATCCGTCGAACAAATCGTAGAAACGATCGATCAATCACCGCAGAGTCGCCCGCTGCCGTACTCAGCGTCCATCACCAGCACCGCGCTGAAGCTCTCTTCGGGCGATCAGGTTTATACCCTGCCGCTCGGTGACAAGTTCTATCTGTCGTTTGCCCCGTATGAATGGCAAACACATCCTTGCTTCAACCACAGCCTTTCTGGCTGCCAGGGCGAAATGCCGGAGAAGACATTCAATGTCAAAGTGACGGATAACAAGGGTGATGTGGTGGTACAAAAAGCGATGAAGAGCGGCCGTAATGGCTTTGTCGGGGTATGGCTACCGCGCAATATGGAAGGCACCATCGCAGTGAGCTACAACGGTAAAACGGCGAAGTATCCTATTAAGACGATGGAAGACAGCCAGACCTGTCTGACAAAATTGCAGTTGCGCTAATAACATAAAAAAATGCCGGATAAGGCGAAGCCGCCATCCGGCATTTTCTAAGTCAGCGCAGGGCCATTACTGCAGCAGAGAAATATCCGCCACGCGCAGGAACAGCTCGCGCAGTTTTTCGAGCATAGACAGACGGTTAATACGCAGATCTTTATCTTCTACGTTGACCATCACTTTCTCGAAGAACGCATCAACCGGTTCACGCAGTTCTGCCAACTCAACCAGCGCTTCCTGGTAACGACCGGCAGCGAAGACAGGCTCCAGCTTATCGCGCAGCACAACCACCTGCATTGCCAGCGCAATTTCTTCCGGCTCTTTCAGCGTCGCCGCATTCACGCGGTCATTCAGCGTCTCTTCAGACTTCGCAAGGATGTTCGATACACGCTTGTTCGCGGCAGCCAGCGCGGACGCGGCTTCCAGCGTACGGAAGTGCGAAACCGCCTTCATACGTGCGTCAAAATCAGCCGGACGAGTCGGACGACGTGCCAGTACGGCCTGAATGGTGTCGACGGTGTAACCTTCGTCCTGATACCAGGCGCGGAAGCGACCGAGCATAAAGTCGATAACGTCATCCACCACGTTGGCGTTGGTCAGCTTGTCACCATACAGACGAACCGCTTCTTCGGTCAGCGTTTGCAGATCCAGATTCAGGTTCTTCTCAACGATAATACGCAGCACACCCAGCGCAGCACGACGCAGCGCAAACGGGTCTTTGTCGCCTTTCGGATGCTGACCAATACCGAAGATACCCGCCAGGGTGTCCATCTTGTCGGCAATCGCCACGGCACAAGCTACCGGATTCGACGGCAGGTCATCACCGGCAAAACGCGGCTGATACTGTTCGTTCAGCGCCACGGCTACATCTTCCGCTTCACCATCGTGACGTGCGTAGTGCATGCCCATCACACCCTGGGTGTCGGTGAACTCGAAGACCATGTTGGTCATCAGGTCACACTTGGACAGCAGGCCAGCACGCGTTGCGTGGTTAACATCAGCACCAATCTGACCAGCAATCCAGCCCGCCAGAGCCTGGATACGGTCAGTCTTGTCGCGCAGCGTACCCAGTTGCTGTTGGAACAGCACGGTTTGCAGACGCGGCAGATGGTCTTCCAGACGTTTTTTACGGTCGGTATTGAAGAAGAACTCGGCATCCGCCAGGCGCGGACGAACGACTTTCTCGTTACCGGAGATAATCTGGATCGGATCTTTCGATTCGATGTTGGCAACGAAGATAAAGTTCGGCAGCAGTTTGCCGTCGTTCGCGTAAACCGGGAAGTACTTCTGGTCACCTTTCATGGTGTGTACCAGCGCTTCAGACGGAACTGCGAGGAATTTCTCTTCGAACTTCGCGGTCAGCACTACCGGCCATTCCACCAGCGAGGTGACTTCTTCCAGCAGGCTTTCGCTCAGATCAGCGTTACCGCCAATCTTACGCGCCGCTTCTTCAGCATCGGCTTTGATTTTCGCTTTACGCTCAGCGTAATCCGCAATTACTTTGCCGCGCTCACGCAGGATTTCCGGGTACTGATCGGCAGAATCGATGGTGAATTCCGGCTCGCCCATAAAGCGGTGCCCGCGGATCACGCGATCGGACTGAATGCCCAGAATCGTTGCCGGAATCACTTTGTCGCCCAGCAGCAGGGTCACGGTGTGAACCGGACGCACGAAGTGGACATCAGACGCGCCCCAGCGCATCAGTTTCGGGATAGGCAGCTTCGCCAGTGACGTGGCGATCATGTTTGGCAGCAGCGTTTCTGCGCTTTCGCCTTTTACATACGCACGGTACAGCAACCATTCGCCTTTGTCGGTAGTCAGACGCTCAGCCTGATCAACCGTGATGCCGCAGCCACGTGCCCAACCTTCTGCCGCTTTACTCGGTTTGCCTTCAGCGTCAAACGCCTGGGCAATGGCCGGACCGCGTTTTTCAACTTCGCGATCAGGTTGAGATTCCGCCAGATTCACGACTTTCAGCGCCAGACGACGCGGCGCGGCGAACCACTCAACGTTGCCGTGCGCGATGCCAGCGTTATCCAGCTCCGCGGTAAAGTTTGCAGCAAAGGACTCAGCCAGGCTGCGCAGTGCTTTTGGTGGCAGCTCTTCAGTGCCGATTTCCACCAGAAAAGTTTTCTCAGACATGGCCGCCTCTTATTTGTCTTTGTTGCACATCGGGAAGCCAAGGGCTTCACGGGAAGCGTAGTAAGCTTCTGCCACTGCTTTAGTCAGGGTGCGAATGCGCAGGATATAGCGCTGACGCTCGGTGACGGAGATGGCTTTACGCGCATCCAGCAGGTTGAAGCTATGGGCGGCTTTCAGAATACGTTCATACGCAGGCAGCGGCAGCGGATTTTCCAGCGCCAGCAACTGCTGCGCTTCTTTTTCGTACTGCTCGAAGCAGGTGAACAGGAAGTCCACGTCGGCGTATTCGAAGTTGTAGGTGGATTGCTCCACTTCGTTCTGATGGAACACGTCGCCGTACGTGGTTTTACCCAGCGGGCCGTCGCTCCAGACCAGGTCGTAAACGCTGTCTACGCCCTGAATGTACATGGCCAGACGTTCCAGACCGTAGGTAATTTCCCCGGTTACTGGTTTACATTCCAGACCACCAACCTGCTGGAAGTAGGTGAACTGCGTCACTTCCATGCCGTTCAGCCACACTTCCCAACCCAGACCCCAGGCACCCAGCGTCGGGTTTTCCCAGTTATCTTCCACGAAACGGATATCGTGAATGGTCGGGTCCATACCCAGTTCTTTCAGAGAACCCAGGTACAGCTCCTGAATGTTGTCCGGAGACGGCTTAATCACTACCTGGAACTGATAGTAGTGCTGTAAGCGGTTCGGGTTTTCGCCATAGCGGCCATCGGTCGGACGACGAGAAGGCTGCACATAAGCAGTCGCCATCGGCTCCGGCCCCAGCGCACGCAGGCAGGTCATTGGGTGAGATGTTCCCGCGCCGACTTCCATGTCCAATGGTTGAACGATGGTGCAGCCCTGGCGAGCCCAGTAATCCTGTAAGGTCAGGATCAAGCCCTGGAAGGTCCTGGTATCAAACTTTTGCATATTATTTCGTGCTGGATACGTGTGGATTTAAAGGAAGCGATCAGTATACCCGCTGGCTGCAAGATATACAGTACGAAACGGGAAAAAGGGGGAACTTAGCGCATGGAAAGGTGCAAAAACTGCCCGTCTGCATCAAAAGAACAGACAAAACTCTCTTTACGGAAGGTAGAACCACGCATCTCATAGCTGCCCTGGAATTGTTCCAGGCCGGAGATATCAATTTTCTGCGTGCCAGTGTTGTAGCGTTGCGCCGCCTCATTTTTGCACAATGACTCCATATCCAGCGAACGCGTGGCACTGACCTTAACCTTTTGCGCTTTCTGCGCAGGTGCAGACGATTGTGTGTCAGCGCACGCTACCAGCAAAAGGGCAGCGATCGCGGGAAAGAAATACTTCATCATCATTTTATTACCGCCTGGTTTGCTGGTCAGTCTTATTATTAGTGTCTGGAAACAGATCCTATTTTGAGAATCTCATCAGACCATCTCAAGCTTTAGCGTAAGAACTCGGATTATTCCAGTGAGCTACGTTCGCAAAATATCGGTCAGACTTTTTTTAATGGACACAGAGGAACTGATGCAGCCCAAAATTTTCTGGATTGATAACCTGCGCGGGATAGCCTGTTTAATGGTCGTGATGATCCACACCACAACCTGGTACATCACCAATGCGCAAAGCGTCAGCCCGTTGAATTGGGATCTGGCTAACGTGCTCAATTCAGCCTCTCGCGTCAGCGTTCCGCTGTTCTTTATGATTTCGGGCTATCTGTTCTTTGGTGAGCGTAGCGCCAAACCGCGCCATTTCCTGCGCATCGCGCTTTGCATTCTGTTTTACAGCAGCGTGGCGCTGGCCTATATCCTGCTGTTTACCTCGATCAACGCTGAGCTGTCGCTGAAGAACCTGCTGCAAAAGCCGGTGTTCTATCATCTGTGGTTTTTCTTCGCGATCGCCGTCATCTACCTGGTTTCTCCGCTGATACAGGTGAAAAATATCAGCGGCAAGATGCTACTGGCGCTCATGGTTGTGATTGGGGTGATTGCCAATCCCAACACCGTCTCGCAAAAAATCGGCGGCTTTGAGTGGCTCCCTGTCAACCTGTACATCAGTGGCGATACTTTCTATTACATCCTGTACGGCATGCTGGGCCGGGCGATTGGCATGATGGATACGCAAAAGCGTGCGCTCAGCTGGCTCTGTGCGACGGTATTTATTACCGCAGTATTTATTATTTCTCGTGGCACATTGCATGAACTGCGCTGGCGAGGCAATTTTGCCGATACCTGGTACCTCTACTGCGGCCCAGCGGTATTTATTTGCGCCGCCTCGCTCCTGACGCTGGTCAAAAATACGCTCAGCACACGTACTCTGCCGCTACTGGGCCTTATTTCTCGCCATTCATTGGGCATATATGGTTTTCATGCGCTGATCATTCACGCACTACGTACCAACGGAATTGAACTCAAAAACTGGCCACCGCTGGATATGCTGTGGATTTTCAGCGCCACGCTGGCGGGAAGCCTGCTGCTGTCCGTATTGTTGCAACGTATCGATACGCGCAGGCTGGTGAGTTAGGTGTCTCCAGGCAGCGCCTGATTACGCGAACGCTGCAGTAAAAATTGCCCCATTAAACAGACGAAGAATGCTGCCGGGTATAACCCTATTTCAAAGGGTGCCAACGGGGCATTCCACACCCCCACCAGCAACAACCCTATCGTGATGAGCGCCACCATCTGACACACGGAAGCGAAGCGTTCATCAATTTGATTGAGATTTACTGCACGTTGATAGGCATACGTAACGAACATCCCCGTCATCAGCGCCCCCAAAAAATACCCCTTGCCGCTCAGTAACGGGCATGCGCGCCATAAACCGATACTGTAAGTCAGTATGCCTGAGAGGAATAATATCCATGGCAACAGCCTGGTTGTCTTCATTGGGATCTCCTTATCCATCATGGATACAATATGAATAACCCGCTAAAGACAACACAGAAAAAAGCGACTACACAGGACTTTCAGAATACATCCATACGTGTAATTTATTATTTTTGTGGATATATGCATGCGGCAAATTCCCCTCTGCTAGCCAGAGGGGAAAGTGGTCAGGACATCAGCGGTTGTAATTGCTGATAGATACGACGGAAGGTTTCTCGACGCTGTTGATAACGAGCATGACGCTCCGCGTCAGGATAATGCGCCTGCTCCAGCGTAAGCTGAGGCAGTAACTCTGATAACGACGTTTGCGGATTCATGGCAACTTGCGCCAGGCGCGCCGCGCCGAGTGCAGGGCCAACGTCACCGCCGGTACGGTAATCCAGCTGCAATCCGCTGATGTCAGATAGCATCTGACGCCAGTATTCGCTACGTGCCCCGCCGCCGATCAGCGTAATGCTGGCGGGCTGAATGCCACAGGCATGTACCACGTCCATACCGTCAGCCAGCGCAAAACCCACACCTTCCAGCACCGCCTGTGCCAGTTCTGCCGGACCATGCTGATGCGTCAGACCGAAAAAAACGCCCTTGGCCTGCGGATTGTTATGCGGCGTACGCTCGCCGGACAAATAAGGTAAAAACCAGACCGGCTCCGCGTGTTCATCCGCCTGTTGCGCAGCGTCAATCAACGCAGGAACGCTCACCAGTCCGGTTAATTTTGCCGCCCAGTCCAGACACGATGCCGCACTTAACATTACAGACATCAGATGCCATCGCTCAGGCAAAGCATGGCAAAAACTGTGAACCGCACTTTCCGGTTTGCTTAGGAAACCATCACTCACCGCAAAATAGACGCCGGATGTCCCCAGCGAAAGCATCGCCTGACCGGCATTCATCATGCCTACGCCAACCGCGCCCGCCGCGTTATCACCGCCTCCGGCAACCACCGCAACCTCCTCCATTCCCCAGGCTTTGGCGACGTCTGGCAATAAGGTTCCGGTAATCTCGCTGCCTTCATAGAGCGCAGGCATATGTGCGCGAGTCAGTTTACAGGCAGCCAGCATGACATCGCTCCAGTCACGCTTCGCGACATCCAGCCACATTGTCCCTGCCGCATCAGACATATCGCTGGCAAAATCACCGGTCATGCGCAAACGCAGGTAATCTTTCGGCAGCAGGACTTTATCAATCTGGTTGAAAATCTCCGGCTCGTGGCGTTGCACCCACAGCAGTTTTGGCGCGGTAAAGCCAGGCATCATCAGGTTGCCAGTGATCGCTCGAGACTGCGGAACCTGATTCTCCAGCATCACGCACTCTTCAGCACAGCGACCGTCGTTCCATAAGATAGCCGGACGCAATACCTTTTGTTGTTCATCCAGTAGCGTCGCACCGTGCATCTGCCCGGCAATCCCCAACGCTTTCACCTTGCGGAGTGAATGCTGCTGACCCAGTGCTTTTACCGCGCGATCCGTTGCCAGCCACCACTGCTCAGGGTCTTGTTCTGACCATAACGGATGCGGGCGCGAGACGGTGAGTTTCTCCGTTTGTGAAGCCACCACATCGCCCTGCTCATTGAGCAGAATGGCCTTTACGCCTGATGTGCCAAGATCTATCCCGATATACATAAGGCATCGTTCCTTAAAGAAAGGCCCGGAAGCGCTAGCTGACCGGGCTTACGGACGTTCTCAGAGACCCGTTATTTGTCGAACAAATAATGGTTTACCAGATTTTCCAGCAATTCCTGATGACCGCTCTGGTGCACTGGCGCCAGGTTGTGTTGTTCAGCGTACTGCGCAATTTCTGTCAGCGTCATCTGGCCTTTCAGAATTTGCTGGCCCAGCTCACCATTCCAACCGGCATAACGTTTAGCCACACGCTGATCCAGGCCACCGTCTTCAATCATATGGGCCGCAATTTTCAGCGACAGTGCCATGGTATCCATCGCGCCAATATGACCATAGAACAGATCGTATTTATCGGTGCTCTGACGACGTACTTTGGCATCAAAATTCAGGCCGCCGGTGGTGAAGCCACCCGCTTTCAGGATTTCGTACATCACCAAGGCATTCTCTTCTACGCTGTTCGGGAACTGGTCGGTATCCCAGCCCAGCTGTGCATCGCCGCGGTTGGCATCGACAGAGCCAAACAGACCCAGCGCGATAGCGGTGGCGATTTCGTGATGGAACGAATGGCCTGCAAGCGTAGCGTGGTTGGCTTCGATATTCAGTTTGATCTCTTTTTCCAGACCGAACTGCTTGAGGAATCCGTACACGGTCGCCGCATCGTAGTCGTACTGGTGCTTGGTCGGTTCCTGCGGTTTCGGCTCGATAAGCAAAGTGCCCTGGAAACCAGTTTTGTGTTTGTGTTCCACGACTAATTGCATGAAACGACCAATCTGCTCACGTTCCTGACGCAGATCGGTATTCAGCAGCGTTTCATAACCTTCACGACCGCCCCACAGAACGTAGTTTTCACCGCCTAACTTATGCGTGGCATCCATGGCCGTAACCACCTGCGTGGCTGCCCAGCTGAACACTTCTGGATCTGGGTTTGTGGCCGCACCCGCACCGTAGCGTGGGTTAGTGAAGCAGTTTGCTGTACCCCACAGCAGCTTCACGCCGCTCTGTTCCTGTTTTGCCGCCAGCACATCAACCATCTGCGCAAAGTTGTTTTTGTACTCTTTCAAAGACGCACCTTCCGGCGAAACATCCACGTCATGGAAGCAGTAGTAAGGCACGTTCAGCTTGTGGAAAAACTCAAATGCCACATCCGCTTTGCGTTTCGCCAGCGCCAGAGCTTCACCAGGCTGCTGCCATGGACGATCGAAAGCGCCCATACCGAACATATCCGCCCCGTTCCAGCAGAAGGTATGCCAGTAGCAGGCAGCAAAACGCAGATGATCTTCCATGCGCTTGCCCAATACGATTTCGTCAGGGTTGTAATGGCGAAATGCGAGCGGGTTGGTGGATTGAGTGCCTTCAAAACGAACACGATCGAGTTGGTCAAAATAAGCCGGCATAATAAGCTCCATAATCAGGTAATACGGTAAGTAAACTGCGATGTAGCTATACTGGAATTTCCTGATTTATTGCTCAATTACGTTATTTCACACCGCTATTAAGAGAATACCCAAACGTGCGCTGGCTCCCAAAAAAACGCTCTGAAAAACGAAATAAAAAAGCGATCGCGATCGAAGGTTAGCCAATAAACAAAAAACCGTAATGCGCAGATAAAAAATGGCAATTGTCATCCCACTGGCAGTATGTGAATTTTGCGTAGCACCAGGCAAATAAGAAATTTGTCACGCTTCATCAAGCAGTCGTACCTGCGATTTTGCTAGTATCGACAGGCCCACGTTAACCTTTCCAGGACAGGTTCTTATGTTTGATAAACGTCACCGCATCACTCTGTTATTTAATGCCAATAAAGCCTATGACCGCCAGGTGGTAGAAGGAGTGGGTGAATATTTACAGGCATCGCAATCCGAGTGGGATATATTCATTGAGGAAGATTTCCGCGCCCGTATCGATAATATTAAAGACTGGTTAGGCGACGGCGTTATTGCTGATTATGACGATGATGACATTGCACAATTACTTGCCGATGTGGAGGTTCCCATTATCGGCGTTGGAGGCTCCTACCATCTGGAGCAAGATTATCCCCCAGTACATTACATCGCCACCGATAACCACGCGTTGGTAGAAAGCGCTTTCCTGCATCTGAAAGAGAAAGGGGTTAACCGCTTTGCGTTTTATGGTCTGCCTTCTTCAAGCGGCAAACGCTGGGCCGCGGAACGTGAATATGCGTTTTGCCAGCTGGTTGCCAAAGAGAAGTACCGCGGCATTGTCTATCAGGGGCTGGAAACCGCACCGGAAAACTGGCAGCACGCGCAAAATCGTCTGGCGGACTGGCTACAAACACTAACGCCGCAAACCGGTATTATCGCCGTTACCGACGCGCGGGCACGGCACGTCCTGCAAGTCTGCGAGCACCTGCATATTCCAGTACCGGAAAAGCTGTGTGTGATTGGGATCGACAACGAAGAACTAACCCGCTATCTGTCGCGGGTGGCGCTGTCATCCGTGGCCCAGGGAGCCAGGCAGATGGGGTATCAGGCCGCTAAACTCTTACATCGTTTACTGGCAAATGAAGAGCTGCCGCTGCAACGTACACTGGTTCCTCCGGTGCGCGTCATTGAACGCCGCTCAACCGACTACCGTTCATTAACCGATCCGGCGGTGATTCAGGCGATGCACTTTATCCGCAACCATGCCTGTAAAGGTATTAAGGTTGAACAAGTGCTGGATTCAGTGGGGATTTCTCGTTCGAATCTGGAGAAGCGTTTTAAAGAAGAGGTCGGAGAGACTATCCACGCCGTGATTCATGCCGAAAAGCTGGAAAAAGCGCGCAGCCTGTTGATTTCTACCACGCTTTCAATCAACGAAATTTCACAGATGTGCGGCTATCCGTCTCTGCAATACTTTTATTCGGTCTTTAAGAAAGAGTATGACACGACGCCCAAAGAGTATCGCGATGTGAACAGCGAAGTGTTGCTGTGAGGAATATTGCCGGATGCGGCGAAGCCGCCATCCGGCACACAGAATTACATATGCGCGGCGATTAAACGCTGGTTATCCTGATACATTGCGAACAGATAGTTGTTGTAGCTCTGTCCTTTAGTGGAATAACCCTTCAGCTTATGAATCATCGCGGTAGCGGTGACTTCCTGATCGGCTTTACGCAGCTGCGCACGTGACTTACGGAAAGAAGAGTAAGCCGGATGCGTGTTCAGGTTAATGACGTAGGCATTCACCGACTCTTTCACCGATTCAAACTGTGAGTAGCCTTTCACTTTACCCGGTGCATTGTTACAACGACCTTTGCCACATTTCATGCCAAACAGGTTGTTGTTGCTACGCGCCAGCTTCGACGTACCCCAGCCACTTTCAGCCGCAGCCATGGTTGCCACCATACTGGTCGGGATAATGTCTACGCGCTCAAGCAGCGTATTCCACGGAATTTTACGCGTGTTGCCAGACCAGTTCACCTTGTAGCGCTTCGCGATGTCTTTCATACGCGTACGCTCAGTCGGTGACCAGCGGTTCTGGTACTGTTTTGAAATCAGCCAGTTACGGTCTGCCGTAATGGCAGCATTTTGACTGGTAATATAAGGCATAACCGTCCGGAGAAACGCTTTTTTCCTTGGTGTTCCGGAAGGGTATTTTCGCAAATCAGGAAGTGAACTACTCTTTGCACTATTGCGAGAATACTCTTGTTTACTGCTTACCTGTGTATTACTTGTCTTGATTACCTGGGGCTTGTGACTCGTTGTCGCCGTGTGTGTCTTTGCCAGCACCTCACCCGAAAATGCAACGGTGAGTAACATAAGAATCATTGCCCCATATCGTCGAATGGGAGTCAATATCATTAGGTCTCCTGGTCGGATTTATACATTCCAACACCTTATATTTTTCACAAAAATGAGAGATGAATCTCAAATCATATCAAAAATAGCCGTCAAGAGCACCCAAAGGAATAGTCCAATTCTGAAACCATGTCACGCATTAACGGTTCAGGGTGCTATTAATTCGAAGAAAATGTGGAGGTTATCGCAAAATAAGTTCATTTTTTGCGCGCGATCGCTCACCCTCACTTCTCCTCCTGGCGGAATCGACTCAAAGGAGGAGTTTCCGGCCTGATTTCACTGGCAAACTGGCGAAAATCGCAGCACCAAGGACAGCATTATGAAACTTGCCGCCGTTGCGCTGGCGCTCATGCCCGGCATTGCCATCGCCTCATCATGGACTTCTCAGGGACTCCCCACCTTCGAAGCGGAAGGTACGGGTAAATTCGTCAGCCATGCAGCGTTGACGAAGGGTACTCGTCCTCTAATCCTGAATTTTGACCAACAGTGCTGGCAGCCTGCTGATGCAATAAAACTCAACCAGATGCTGTCGCTAAAACCGTGTGAAGGCGCCCCGCCGCAGTGGCGCTTATTCAAAGACGGCGATTACACGCTGGAAGTGGATACCCGCTCCGGAACGCCAACGTTGATGCTCTCGGTAAAAAGCGCCGCTGACCCTGTCACGACCCAGATTCGCCAGTGCCCGAAATGGGATGGTTCGCCGTTAACACTGGATGTGAGCCAGACCTTTCCGGAAGGTGCCGTGGTACGTGATTTCTACAGCCAGCAAACGGCAACGGTAAAAAATGGGTCGATTACCCTACAGCCTGCTGCAGCCAGTAACGGACTGTTGCTGCTGGAACGGGCGGAAACTGACGCCCCAGCCGCTTTCGACTGGCATAACGCTACGGTGTACTTCGTCCTGACGGATCGCTTTGTAAATGGTGACCCAAGCAACGACCACAGCTACGGGCGTCGCAACGACGGCATGCAGGAAATTGGCACTTTCCACGGGGGCGATTTGCGCGGTCTGGCCAGCAAACTCGACTATCTACAACAGTTAGGCATCAACGCCCTGTGGATCAGCGCGCCGTTTGAGCAAATCCACGGCTGGGTCGGCGGTGGCACCAAAGGTGATTTCCCCCATTATGCTTACCACGGCTATTACACTCAGGACTGGACCACGCTCGACGCGAATATGGGTAATGAAGCTGACCTGCGTGCGCTGGTTGACGGTGCGCACCAGCGCGGCATTCGCATCCTGTTCGATGTCGTCATGAACCATACCGGCTACGCCACGCTGGCGGATATGCAGGAGTATCAGTTTGGGACCCTGTACTTGTCGGGCGATGAACTGAAAAACACGCTCGGTGAACGCTGGACGGACTGGAAGCCAGCCGCCGGGCAAAGCTGGCACAGCTTTAATGATTACATCAACTTCAGCGATAAAGCAGGCTGGGAAAAATGGTGGGGGAAAAACTGGATCCGCACCGATATTGGCGATTACGACAATCCGGGTTTTGACGACCTGACCATGTCGCTGGCTTTCCTGCCCGATCTGAAAACCGAATCCACCACGCCTTCCGGGCTACCAAACTTTTATCAACACAAACCGGATACGCACGCTAAAGCTATTGCTGGTTACACGCCCCGCGATTATCTGACCCACTGGCTCAGCCAGTGGGTGCGTGATTACGGGATTGACGGGTTTCGGGTCGATACCGCCAAACACGTCGAACTTCCCGCCTGGCAGCAGTTAAAAACACAGGCCAGCGCGGCACTGGTTGAATGGAAGAAAGCGAACCCGGATAAAGCGCTTGATGACAAACCTTTCTGGATGACCGGCGAGGCTTGGGGTCACGGCGTGATGCAAAGCGACTATTACCGTCACGGCTTTGATGCGATGATCAATTTCGACTATCAGGAGCAAGCGGCAAAGGCCGTCGATTGTCTGGCGAGTATGGATCTCACCTGGCAACAGATGGCGGAAAAATTGCAAGATTTCAACGTTCTGAGCTATCTATCCTCGCACGATACGCGTCTGTTCCGCGAAGGTGGAGACAAAGCCGCCGAGCTATTGCTGCTGGCGCCAGGCGCGGTACAACTCTTTTACGGCGACGAGTCTGCCCGGCCCTTTGGACCAACAGGTTCAGACCCATTGCAGGGTACGCGCTCAGAAATGAACTGGCCGGATGTGACCGGGAAATCTGCCGCCAGCGTCGCTCACTGGCAGCGCATCAGTCAGTTCCGGGCCAGACATCCCGCCATCGGTGCCGGTAAACAGACCACGCTGACATTGAAGCAGGGATACGGATTTATCCGCGAGCATGGCGACGATAAGGTGATGGTGGTGTGGGCCGGTCAGCCCTGATCCCAACAGGCTTCTCGCTGTGCATACAGCGGGAAGCTCAACACAAAATAAAAAACCAGCCAGGTAAACATCTGTAGCATAAAACATCAACCCAGCCCGCTCCCCCTGATTTGCACCCTGCCATAGGTAGCGCTATGGTTAGCCACTTTACTACTCAGTTCGACAGACCCCCTGCTATGACATTCTCACTTTTTGGCGACAAATTTACCCGCCATTCAGGCATCACCCGCCTGATGGAGGACCTCAACGACGGTTTACGCACCCCAGGCGCCATCATGCTCGGCGGTGGTAATCCGGCGCAAATTCCAGAGATGCAAAATTACTTCCAGTCTCTGCTGACAGATATGCTGGAAAACGGCAAAGCCACTGATGCGCTTTGCAATTATGACGGTCCGCAAGGGAAAACCGAGCTACTGTCTGAACTGGCGAAACTGCTACGTGAGAAGCAGGGTTGGGATATCGAACCACAAAATATTGCACTGACAAATGGCAGTCAGAGCGCGTTTTTCTACTTATTCAATCTGTTCGCCGGACGCCGCGCTGACGGAACAACGCAAAAAGTGTTATTCCCGTTAGCGCCGGAATACATTGGCTATGCCGATTCCGGGCTGGAAGAAGATCTCTTCGTCTCAGCACGTCCGAACATTGAGCTGCTACCGGAAGGCCAATTTAAGTATCACGTTGATTTTGAACACCTGAATATCGGTGAAGAAACGGGCATGATCTGCGTGTCGCGCCCCACTAACCCGACAGGCAACGTGATCACCGACGACGAGCTGATGAAGCTGGACCGGCTGGCCAACCAGCATGGGATCCCACTGGTGATTGATAACGCCTATGGGGTACCGTTCCCTGGCATCATTTTTAGCGAAGCACGCCCGCTGTGGAACCCCAACATTGTGTTGTGCATGAGCCTTTCCAAGCTGGGTCTGCCGGGTTCCCGCTGCGGTATCATTATCGCGAATGAAAAAATCATCACTGCGATTACCAATATGAACGGCATCATCAGCCTTGCACCTGGCGGGATGGGACCGGCGATGATGTGCGAGATGATTAAACGTAACGATCTGCTGCGCCTGTCCGAAACGGTTATCAAGCCGTTTTACTATCAGCGCGTTCAGGAGACGATTGCGATTATTCGCCGCTACTTGTCTGAAGATCGTTGCCTTATCCATAAACCTGAAGGCGCGATTTTCCTGTGGCTATGGTTCAAAGATTTACCGATCACCACCGAACTGTTGTATCAGCGCCTGAAAGCGCGCGGCGTACTGATGGTTCCTGGTGACTACTTCTTCCCAGGTCTGGATAAACCCTGGCCGCATACCCATCAGTGCATGCGGATGAACTACGTACCAGAACCTGAGAAAATCGAAGCTGGCGTGAAGATTCTGGCTGAAGAGATCGAACGCGCCTGGCTGGAAGGCTAACGCAAACCCGACCCAGGTGTGGGTCGGGCTCACTTCACAGTGGCTGTGAACGCAGGCGCTGGCGCTGAATACTGACGGCATCAATACACTGCAACGCACTGGTCGGGCAGGCTTCTACACACGCTGGTCCCGCCTCGCGATGCCAGCACAAATCGCATTTTATCGCCTGCACCCGCGACGAACGGGCAACGACATTCATTGCCCCAAACGGGCAGGCCAGCATACAGCTTTTACAACCAATACAACGTGCCTGCTCAACGAAGATATGCCCATGTTCACGACGAATGGCGTGAGTTGGACAAACATTCGCACAGGGAGCGTCTTCGCATTGATGGCAGGCGACCGCCGTGGTAAAGGCGTCGTCTTTAATTACCCGAATCCGCGGGATAAACGCAGAAGAAGAGACCGACGCACAGTCCTGGTTTTGCTGATGCGCGACGACACAGGCAACTTCACAGGTACGACATCCAATACATTTTGCCGCATCCGCCATAATAAACGCGTTCATTGCCCCCTCCTTCTGCGTGAAAACCACAGAGTGCCAGAGAGACCGCCCCTGACGCTTTGATCGGACAGGGGAAACGGTTAAATAGTGTCAGGTGCCTGAACGACGCCTGGTATGTGCCTAATCGCGAACGGTAAAACCCAGCTCATTTGAAATGGCCTGCGCGGTTTCCCGTAGCGGCTTGAGTAGATTTTTTTCCCCTATCTGCTTAAGTCGCGAGGTAGAGAGTGAAATTGACACTGCGTACGGCACCCGACCATGAATATCAAACACCGGCACGGCAATACAGGAAACGCCCAATTCGTTCTCTTCCCGATCCATCGCCATACTGCTTTCGCGGATCTGCGCCAATTCGTCGTACATCGCTGGTAAACCGGTAATGGTATTGCGGGTCAGCGGCTGAATAAGATCCTGATGGCTCTCCCAGTAAGATTTCACATAATCCGCATGCCCAAACGCCATGTAAATTTTACCCATCGCGGAGCAATACAGTGGCATATGTTGACCGATATAAGCGCGAGTACGCAGCATGCCCGTCGTCGGTTCCAGCTTATAAATCAGAATCGCGTGGTCATCTTCACGGCTTGAGAAGTTGATTGTTTCACCAGTAGCAATATTCAACGCTTCGAGGTGCGGAGCGGCAACATGGATGATATTCAGTGACGACAGCGCCTTCTGCCCAACGGCGATAAATTTGGTGGTCAGCCTATAGCTACCCGCAGCAGGTGCAGGCGTGACATATCCGCAGGACTGCAGCCCTTGCAGGAGTCGATGCACAGTACTTTTGTTCAGCCCGGCCAGTTCAGACAGATGGGCCAATGGGCACCCATTCGGATAGTTACTCAGAATCTCAATCAACATCAAACCACGGAACAGGCTCTGACTTCCGGCTGGCCTCTCTTTGTCTTGCGTCATTTCACTCTCTTTTGTGCCCATCGCTTCCGCTCCCCTTTTCGTCGCGCTCTGATGGTAGCGCAAAGTGTGTTTCAGTTCACGATCTGAACCGAAAAAACACAACTATTTGATTTTGATGATTTTAAAAAATAGACCACCCCGTTGATCTGTCAAAATTTGATCGCTATATTTGAAATCAGATTTCGCATAGTGAAATTTAGAGATAAAAAAGCGATCAAATTTAAACAAGGAAACAGGAATGAAAGTCACTTTTGAGCAGTTGAAAGATGCGTTCAATCGGGTACTGCTGGCACGCGGTATTGCCGTTGAAACCGCCGATGCCTGTGCCGAAATGTTTGCGCGCACTACCGAGTCCGGCGTTTATTCGCACGGTGTGAATCGTTTTCCTCGTTTTATTCAGCAATTGGATAACGGCGACATCATTCCTGAGGCCAAACCGCAACGCATTACCAGCCTGGGGGCGATTGAACAATGGGATGCTCAGCGTTCGATCGGCAATCTGACGGCGAAAAAGATGATGGACAGAGCCATTGAGCTGGCCTCCGATCACGGTATTGGCCTGGTCGCACTGCGTAACGCCAACCACTGGATGCGCGGCGGCAGCTATGGCTGGCAGGCGGCGGAGAAAGGTTACATCGGTATCTGCTGGACTAACTCGATTGCTGTCATGCCGCCGTGGGGTTCGAAAGAGTGCCGCATTGGCACTAACCCACTGATCGTCGCGATCCCCTCATCGCCAATCACCATGGTTGATATGTCGATGTCGATGTTCTCCTACGGCATGTTGGAAGTGAATCGCCTGGCCGGTCGCGAACTGCCGGTAGATGGTGGCTTTGATGATGAAGGCAATCTCACCAAAGAGCCGGGCGTTATAGAAAAAAACCGCCGCATATTGCCAATGGGTTACTGGAAAGGTTCAGGTCTGTCGATTGTGCTGGATATGATTGCCACTCTGCTTTCTGATGGCTCTTCCGTTGCGGAAGTCACCCAGGATAATAGCGATGAATATGGCGTTTCACAGATATTTATCGCCATTGAAGTGGATAAGCTGATTGATGGCGCCACCCGTGATGCCAAGCTACAGCGGATTATGGATTTCATCACCACCGCCGAACGCGCAGATGAAAACACGCCTGTCCGTCTGCCGGGCCACGAGTTTACAAAGCTACTGGAAGAAAATCGCCGGAACGGTATCACCGTTGACGACAGCGTCTGGGCAAAAATTCAGGCCCTGTAAGGAGCAACACCATGATCTTCGGACATATTGCTCAACCTAACCCATGCCATTTGCCTGCTGCGATTGAAAGGGCGCTCGACTTTCTGCGCACCGCAGATTTTCGCAAACTGGAGCCGGGCGTGGTGGAGATCGACGGTAAAAATATCTTCGCGCAAATTATTGATTTAACCACGCGTGACGTTGCCGAAAATCGTCCTGAGGTGCATCGCCGCTATCTGGATATTCAGTTTCTGGCCTGGGGTGAAGAGAAAATCGGGATTGCCATTGATACCGGGAATAACCAAATCAGTGAATCGCTATTAGAACAGCGCGATATTATTTTTTATCACGCCAGCGAACATGAATCTTTTATTGAAATGATTCCGGGAAGTTACGCCATATTTTTCCCGCAGGATGTTCATCGTCCAGCATGTCATAAAACTGTCGCCACACCGATCCGCAAAATAGTCGTGAAGGTTGCTATTTCAGTTTTATAAAAGGAGCACAAAAAATGAAAGCTAACACTACCGGTTATATTATCGGTGCGTACCCCTGTGCACCCTCATTTCACCAAAAGAGTGAAGAGGAAGAGAAGGAATTCTGGCGACAACTCTCCGATACCCCGGATATTCGCGGACTGGAGCAGCCCTGTCTTGAACATCTGCACCCGTTAGGCGACGAATGGTTATTACGCCATACGCCGGGCGACTGGCAAATCGTGGTCACGGCCATTATGGAAACCATGCGCCGTCGCGGTATTAATGGTGGTTTCGGGCTGGCCTCCAGCGATGAAGAACAGCGTAAAGCCTGCGTGGCGTATTACCGTCATCTGCAGCAGAAAATCAACCATATCAATGCGGCCAACGGCGGAAAAGTGATTGCACTGGAGTTGCATGCTGCCCCGCTGGCGGGCAACCCGAACGTCGCTCAGGCCACCGACGCGTTTGCTCGTTCGCTGAAAGACATTACCCGCTGGGACTGGTCCTGTGATCTGGTGTTGGAACATTGCGATGCCATGACAGGCCCCGCGCCACGCAAAGGATTTTTACCGTTAGACAACGTGCTGGACGCGATAGCCGGATATGACATCAGCGTGTGCATTAACTGGGCGCGCTCGGCTATTGAAGGGCAGAGCCCCACTCTACCGCTGACCCACACGCAGCAGACCAAACGGGCTGGGAAACTGGGCGCACTGATGTTCTCCGGCACCACGCTTACGGGGGAATACGGCGAGTGGCAGGACTTACATGCACCGTTTGCCCCTTTCTGTCCAGAAGGTCTAATGACCACAGAGCATGCCCACGAATTATTCGCCTGCGCAGGAGCTGAGCCATTGCAATTTTCGGTGATGCTGCCAACTTACTGATTTAGTGTATGATGGTGTTTTTGAGGTGCTCCAGTGGCTTCTGTTTCTATCAGCTGTCCCTCCTGTTCAGCTACTGACGGGGTGGTGCGTAACGGCAAAAGCACTGCCGGACATCAGCGCTATCTCTGCTCTCACTGCCGTAAAACATGGCAACTGCAGTTCACTTACACCGCTTCTCAACCCGGTACGCACCAGAAAATCATTGATATGGCCATGAATGGCGTTGGATGCCGGGCAACTGCCCGCATTATGGGCGTTGGCCTCAACACGATTTTACGTCACTTAAAAAACTCAGGCCGCAGTCGGTAACCTCGCGCATACAGCCGGG
>NZ_JAOWHJ010000066.1:0-107137 GCF_030332695.1 Citrobacter sp. Cpo089
CTGATAGAAACAGAAGCCACTGGAGCACCTCAAAAACACCATCATACACTAAATCAGTAAGTTGGCAGCATCACCGGCTTGCGACTAGTTTTAAAGTAGCCACTGGTGTTCCACATCGGTTTTCGCACATTTATACAACATTGCGACAGGCTCATTCACTGAGTCGCAAACAGCTGTTCATACATGGTGCTGGCGATAAAAAGGATCAGGTGCAAATGCAAACAAAAATAAAAAGAATAATGGATAAGTTATTTTATCATGAGTCGTGGGACATCATGCTTATTAAGGATAATGGTACACACTCATTCCCCGACAACACTCTGGAGATATTAAGCAAATCCACTGCGCAGCAGTTAAAAAAGAAATATACATTTCAGGCCGATCCTTTTCTGATTGAAAAAGACGATAAACTGTATGTTTTCTATGAAGCTCTTAGCTTTCGCAACTCAAAAGGCACGCTACGATGTCGCGTTCTTGACCGTGAACTGGTTGAACTTGAAGATATTAGGCTTGAAGGCTTTGACGACTTACAGTGTCATTTGTCATTCCCTTATCTGATACATATCAACGATCAACTGTTCATGATCCCCGAGTCTTCAGAAAGAAAAGAGGTAATACTGTTTCAGTCAATTGAGTTCCCTGCACGCTGGAAGCAAGTTAAAGTTTTAATCTCTGATACCCAATTAACCGACAACGTATTTATCTCAATTAATGAAACCTGTTATCTGTTGTCCACCACGATGGATAACGAAATAATTATTCATTCAGCAGATCATATTTATGGACAATGGCAGCGGATTACCCCCTCATTGAAGGTGAGCAATCCCCATCATCGAGGTGCAGGTGCCTCCTATCAGGTCGAAAATAAAATGTACTTCCTTACACAGGAGTGCACGCCTGAAACTTATGGAAAATCAATCTATATCAAAGAATTAGTGACACTAAACGACACTAATTTTGCTGAAAATCTGATCGAACAAATCAATTCGTCGATCAACCACAGTGACGGCGTCCACACGCTGAACTTCTCAAATAACTATATTGTTTATGATACAAAAATAAACAAATTCAGCTTTTTATCTATACTTAAAAAAATTTCTTATAAATGCATGGTGAGGTATCGCAATTATTACCTTACCAAACGTTACCAATAACGCGTTCTCTATGGTACTGGCGTGAATCAATCCCCGTTTATCTGGAGTCTGTATGGCAATTCTTGTCACTGGTGGTGCAGGTTATATTGGTTCACATACTGTGTTAACGCTACTGGAAAGAGGCGATGATGTCGTAGTCATCGATAATCTGGCGAACGCCAGCAGAATCTCGCTGGACAGGGTTGCGGAACTCACCGGAAGAGAGCCCATTGTCTATATCGCCGATGTTCTCGACAGGCAGGCATTAAAAAACATTTTCGCCGACCATAACATCACCGATGTCATTCATTTTGCGGGACTCAAATCGGTTTCAGAGTCGATAAAAGAGCCCCTCGCCTACTATGAAAACAACGTTACCGGAACGCTGGTTTTACTGGATGAGATGCTGGCCGCTGGCGTTAATCGTTTCATTTTTAGCTCATCTGCCACGGTATATGGTAATCCAGAAAGCGTACCGCTGAGCGAGCAATCGCGCACGGGTGGTACCACTAATCCGTACGGCACGTCTAAGTTGATGGTCGAACAAATTCTGGCCGATTTCTCACGTGCACAACCCGATTTTCGCATTACCTGTCTGCGCTATTTCAACCCGGTTGGCGCCCATCCATCAGGTCGGATTGGTGAAGATCCTAACGGTATCCCTAATAACCTGGTTCCGTATATCTCCCAGGTCGCGATTGGTAAGCTGGAAACCGTGTCTGTGTACGGTAATGATTATCCAACCCCTGATGGTACCGGTGTGCGAGATTATATTCACGTCATGGATCTGGCGACCGGTCATTTAGCCGCGCTGGATTGCCAGAACAAAGGCGCGGCTTACAAAGTGATTAATCTCGGTACCGGTGTCGGTTATTCCGTAATTAATCTGATTGAGGCGTTTGAAAAAGCGGCGCAGACAAAAATAAACTATCAGTTTGTCGCCAGAAGACCCGGAGATATTGCCGAATGTTGGTCTGACCCATCGCTGGCATACAAAGAGCTAGGTTGGAAGGCCATCTACAACCTTGATGAAATGATGCGTGACACCTGGAACTGGCAAAAAAATAACCCGAATGGGTATCGAATTTAATGTTCTCAGCAGCGAGCCTGACCGTCAGGCTCGCTGCTGTGTCTGACTAGCGTACCGTTATTGTTGACACCCGGTACCAGCCGCTGCTCTGCTTCCCTTCATTGGCAAAGTTAATTCTCGCCGCCCCCGACTTATCCAGCATCGCAACCTCAATCGCGTATTGCCCTTTCGCCAGTCGGCCTGGCATAGATAACGCGTAACTGACCTGATACTTACCGGGGAGCCAGCGGCGAATATCCTCCGCGGAATTCCCCTGTGCCACCACCTTATTGGCGCTGTCTACGACCCGGAATGCCAGCATGTAAGGCAGATAAATCGGTGCGATACCCTCATTGTACCAGGTACTGTTTAATGTCAGCGTTTGTCCGCTGTCCCACACGGACTCATGACTCAGGGACGCAAGGCGAAATCGATAGCCCAATTTGGTCAGCGCATCGTCGACAATCGGTCGATAGTCGCTGGGTATCGTTCTCGATTTCAGGTTAATGGTACTGGCGTGCTGCTTGACCGCCCAGTCAAAAATCCCCTGCACTTCAGCACGTGTATAGTGAAAGGTGTTCTTCCAGTCCTGCATATACGAGCAGATCTCCAGACTCACCGGCGCACGTTTCCAGGCGTCGTTGAACCCTGAATAACTCTGCTGCGCAGCCAGCAATCGCTGGGGGTAATCATCAGCCATATGGTTCCAGGTGTCCGAAAATACGCGCAGGTCCCCCCAACAGTCCGCACGCCACCCAGCCCCACGCGCCACGGCATTCGCCAGACTTTGACCGCCGCTTATCAGCATGGTTTTTGGTGTCACCGGAAAAGCAGAAAAGTGCATCGCGACGTAGCGATCCAGTTGCGCCGTGGTGTATCGCTCCAGTAATGGCTTCAGGTTCGGGAAGTTGCTGTTATGCCATTCTCCCCACGATCCCACCATGCCAATATCAACAAACGCGAGATTCTCATTACCATCGTAGCGCTTACCAAATGCGTTCAACAGACGCTGACTGTATTGAATAAACAGAGGATCGTCTAAATCCGGGGCAAATGTCTTTTTATCCGGCGTCCAGGTTCCTTTCACGCCTTTTTTAATCAGCCAGTCAGGAATTTGCGAACCGCTTTCCGGCTCTGCCAGAGCCATAAAGCGTAGCCCGACATTCATCGCAGGGCGATGTGCCGCCGCGTATTTAAAGGCATCATCCACCAACGCAAAATTGTACTGGCCTTCGACTGGCTCCAGATCCCGCCAGTAAAAACGCTCGTATTCAAATCCGGTATTGGGATAGTCCGCCAGCCCCAGCGTTTCACCGTATCCCTGATGAAAACTTGCCACGCCAATCCCCGGATTGGTTAACGGGCCCGTCAATGCTTTGGGGGTAACGGTCGTCAATGCGGCCATAACCGTCAGCGGGAAAAACATGCACAACAACGCACAAACCCATTTACGCTTCATCGCAAAGACGTCCTCCACCAATTTGTTAACGCTAGCGGTCTTTCAGACTTAACCACCAGTCCCAGATACCTACGTGAAAATTTTGGAACACATCAATACCTAACGCGGATTTGATCATATACAGCGTCAGCAATATGCAGCAGGTGACGAATAGCACGGCAATCAGCAGCAAAAAAGTGAGCAACATTCTCGACAGGGTTGATTCCTGGCGATGCTGGCGGCGTAAATCTCTGCCAAACAAAAAAACCAGATAATAACGCTTGCTGAAAAAAGGAAAGCTTCTGCGAATATCGATCTGATGCCGCGAAGTCAGGGTTGTAGCAAGGAGCGCTTTTTCCACCCCTTCTTTTTGTTCAGGGGTCAATTCCTCCGCTATCCGCTCATCAAGGTGAGCGTAAAACCGTTCGATGGCAGGAGGACGATTTTGAGGACTGGTCAAAATTAACCTATATCTTTATCAATGGAGTGGTAGACGTTAACCGTCTTTTTGGCGATTTCATGCCAATTGTAGTTTTGCAAATATACACCATAGTCCACGCTATTTGCTGTTGCCCCTTGGCCTAATTTTTCAGCCAGACCGGTTACATCTCCCACCTTAAAATAGGCCTCGGCGGGCAGTTGAACTTCAAGGTTAGCCGGAATATCACTGACGACGGCCGGAAGAGAAAATGACATTGCCTCCAGCAGCGCAATGGGCAATCCTTCATGGTATGAGGGCATCACAAACAATTTAGCCTGCGAAAACACCGCCTGAAGTTCGTCACCACGTAAAAAACCAGTCATCACAACACCTGGCGTGTCGGCGGCAAGCTTTTTGAGGCGCACGCTGTATTCGGTCGGATGATCCGCATCGCCAATTAGTACTAACGGTATGGTCAAACCACTGTGTTGATAAGCGGCGATGGCATCATGCATCCCTTTTTCTTCCACAAACCGCCCAACCACCACGAGGTAGTTTTTCGGCTGTAGCCCAAAGCGGGAGAGCGTATTGTCGATGGTGAGCTGTGATAATAACCGCGGCTTGTTCACGCCATTGTGAATTAAATGCGCATCATAGCGACCGTGTTTTTTCTGGATCAGTTGATTAATAACTTCAGAAATCACAATCACCTCGTTGGCATATCTCACCGCCCAACGCTCACCCAGCAACAATATTTTTTTGGCTACATATCCCCATTTCTGGCGATCGTAATCGGGCCCGTGATGGGTAAAAACTACCTTTTTACCCATCACGCGTAAGAGTGGGATCACAAGGCCAGGGCCGATAGCATGGACATGCACAATATCCGAATGGTCGATACGTGTCCTAAACGCCGCTATAACGGAATGGACAATAGCTTCCAGCGAACGCTTTTTAGGTGCCCACAGCGCGTAAGTTTCGACTTTTTTATATACCGATCGTTTGTAATTTACATATGGCGAGCGAGCGATCACGCAAACATCCACGTCGAACTGCTGTTTAATGGCAGGATAAAGATTCTGACAGTGTGTCTCCACACCGCCTAATACATCGGGAATACCACGCGTTCCAAAAACCGTTATTTTTTTACTCATACTATGGCCTGCTCAGCAGTTCTTTATACAGCGCCTGTAGGGTATCCATATGTTTACTCAGCGCATATTTTTCACTCAACCGTGCACGACCTTGTAAGCCCATATTCCTCGCCTTCTCAGGCGAGTCGGCCAGAGCGTCCATCGCATTGGCTAACTCATGCACATTACCCGGTTCGAATAAAATCCCTTCGACACCGTCACGAATTTGTTCCGGTATACCGCCGATGCGCGACCCGATAACCGGTTTGCCTAAGGACATCGCTTCTAATATCGCCATAGAACAGTTTTCATAGCATTCTGAAGGCAGGATCACCGCTCGCGCATGCTTAATAAGCTTATCGAGCGCCTCCCCTTGTTGCACATAACCTAAAAACTCAACATCAGGGTATTTGGCGGCTAATTCATCATGCAACGGACCGTGCCCCACAACTTTCAGCGGCGCGCTGTTCTGCATTTTTTTATGCGCTGCCAACAACGTTGCCACGCCCTTTTCACGGCTCAGACGACCGAAGTACAGCATATAGCCTTCATCGCTTACTTCGGCCAGGGGACGGCTATCATCAACGCCATTGACGATGACATCAATGCGCGAATTTGGCAGCGTGCGCAGCAAAACACCGCGTAAAAAAACGCTTGGTGAAACAATCACATCCAGTGCCTGATAGTTTTGTGCAATGTACTGCCAGGTTGCCTCCAGGGAGAGCAGTAAACTTTTTGAGGCTGAACCTTCCTGACAACGATACCTGAAGGCGTTGAAAACCGTTCCGGTAATACAGGAATCGCACACTTTGCCGTCGCGCAGCATGGAATACGCGGGGCACACAATCTTATAGTCATGCGCAGTCAGCACCGTTTTGCAGCCAAAATTGCGCGCAACTTTAATCAATGCCGGTGTTAACTGATGGTAGATGTTGTGAAAGTGGACAATATCCGGGCGCTCTTTTTCTAATAGCGCCAGCATTTTTTTGCAGGCCTGCGAATTATGAATAAAGTTAACCGCCGTTTTGATACCGCCCAGCAGATTGCTCGCTTTGTGGTAGTCCACATTACTGACAAAATAATCCGCATAGTCCGAGGGGAAATTATTCTCATGATGCATAGAGAAATCAATAACCTGCACTCCGGCCTGTTTCAGCATATCGCGCTCTTGAAAATAAACCGTTTCCGCGCCGCCTTTAATGAAAAAAAACTTATTCACTAATAAAACTTTCATTGCGCCAGCCTTAGTTATTCATGAATGATTTTACTGTCAGGCGGAGTCAACGGATCGCGTACTGGATAAAAAATACCTTTGATCAGCCCCGCTGAGCGTACGATTAAATTAATAACGCTTTGCAGCCCATCTGTTAACGAGCGGTTTTGCACAATCTTCAACAAAGCAAACGCCAGTAATGGTAGAAGCGCAACGGCAAACACATTGATATTTAAACTGAGCAGCGCCACAAATAAGAGAATAAGGTAAAGCGCAAATACCGCCTCATTCTTCACGATATTGAATGACTGGGAAAACCAGGGCTTCCCCCAACTACAACGCAAAAGCTCACCCGGTGCCTGGTAATAACCGCTGGTCCAGCGCCGCGCCAGCATCTTAAACGTCGGCAGCGTATGTGACGTATGGCTGAAGTAAGGAATATCCAGACGCCGCAGTTTATAGCCTGCTTCGATTAAACGCAGGCCCAGTTCAGCCTCTTCATACGCGTGCAAATTACGGTTAGTCAGATAACCAATTTTTTCAATTGCCGACCGACGATACAGCCCACCGCCACCCAGATGATCGCTATCCCCGAGTGGATAGATTTTATTAATGCGTTGCTTACGCGATTTAAATTCATAGTTAACGGCATCGTCCATTTCAACGGTTCCCGCAACGCCTGCATATTCTGGTTCGGCCTGCAAAAACGCGACCGCCTGATCCACAAAGCCCTCTTCCAGTTCCATGTCGCCGTCCATCAGCAGCAGATAATCCCCTTCACTATACAGATAACCTAACTGGTGCCCGACGCCACAGCAGCGATCGCCAGGGTCAGTTAAGGACACTACGGTCACCCCTTTATCGATCGCAAGCTGTTGGGTGTTATCCGTTGACAGACTATCTGCCACAATAATTTTGTGTGGATAATCAATAAGCTGCTTACGGATACTGTCAATCGTCTTCTCAATACATTTAGATTCATTGAGTGTTTTAATACTCACTGAAATAAACGGTTTTTGGTCCATACAATTACCCTACGCAGCGAAGGACGGTTCGACGAATCACTAAACTTGATCCTAGTGATAAATAGAACAGGAATTGTAACATCGGTGTAATCATCAGTATCTGGCTATAAGGTAAGCTAATTAAGCAACTAATCGCAAAAGCGTTAAACGCCGGTGCAAAGCTCAACAACTGAAGATCCTGCTGGTCCAGTTGCTCAAGCATCAGTAATGGCTTTGGCTGACAAACCTTCAGGATATAAATGAATAAGCTAATAAAGAGCAACGTGCCGATCACCCCCACTTCCCACAGCAGCATACTCAGGGAAGTCGAGTCAAGAATTAAGTTGTAGATAATATTCAAAAAGCCCGGCGACACCGTACTACCACTGTTAGTTGCATTGAGTCCGTAGCCAAATAACGTTCCTGAAAGCCCCCACAGATCGTTATTTTTCAACCAGAACAGGAACGTCGTAAAGCGCCCTAACTCACCGGTAGACATAATGTAGTTCGGATCAAAGATATAGCTTAAGGAGTCGATAAAAATACTTAACGAGCTTTTCGATGGATCGCCACCGAACGCCGTAGAATAATAGTACGCGAGGATCACAATCGACAGGCTAATAAGCAACAGCATTCCCGCCACAATAACCAATAACGTCTTCAGATTGACCTTACTAACGTCTTTGACGTAGCTCGGTGAAAGCCACACCCACGCCAGGAATATAGGCGATAGCAGAATGACAAACTTTACTTCACCAATGATGCATAACCCGATACCGAGAACAATATGCAGCGCCATGGATTTGAACGTGGTGAGTCCATGCTTATATTCTGAGACTTTTAACAACATAATTAACAGGCAAAACAGGCCCATTGCGGCAGTATTCCCGCCCCCCATGGGGTCACCGCCAAACGTGCCAACCACGGAGTCCCATTTCTCATCTTCACCACGCACCGCGACGCGCTGGGGAACGACCAGTAACACCTGATAAATCATTACCGGAATCTGCGCGTAAAACACCCAATACAGATAGCGCGTTGCGCGGTAAATCTGTGACTCCCGGCAAAAGCCCAGCAGCAAACAGATCATCACCAGCGACAGCGCAATTTCGTTTTTAAATGCCACAATCGCGACGGTGATCCCGCCCTGAATCAGCGTCGATGCTCCAGCCAGCACCAGAAACGAAAAGTACAATGCCAGGACAATCGTCTCCTGGGCATCCAGATGTAAGGAGCCATCACGTGTCTGCATCACCAATAATCCCACCATCAATAAGGTGAGGAAAAAAGGTATCCACAGCACTGACTGCATGCCGGTAAAGTATTGCACCAAGCCACACAGGATCAGCGTGACAAAGGTATAAACCTGTAAATAGTATCCGGTATTAAGCGTCATAGTATCACCGGCTTGTCTTTCAGGAGATTGGCTCGCTTATTCATTTTTAGATAAATGAAGGCGTAGCGAATAAATGTCAGTGAAGAAAACAAGATGACCGACGTTGCATAATCTTTATAAAAATAGGGCGTCACAACAAAAGCGAAGAGTACAATTGCCAGCTGTTCCAGTTGGATGCGCAGAAAATAGCGATGGGAACCAAAAATAAGCTCTATCACCGTCAGAGGGCTTATCGCGAGCGCAGGGAATAAATAGGGCAACATGTAGCGTGACGTCTCAATGGAGTTAATCCAGTCTTCGCTAAAACCGAGGCGCATCACAATCGGATAGAAAATAAAAACCCCAAGGGTACAGATAACCCCTAATACCAGCAATAGCATACGTACCTTGGTATACTCCTGATAGTTAAAGGTATTATTTCTGAAGTCGATAGACCATTTGGAAAAAATAGTATTGCGCACCGCATTCCCGATGATCACCACCGGAGCCAGGCAAAAGCGGCTAACCACGGAAAAATAACCCGCCGTCAGCGCCGAGAACCAAAAGTTAATCAGCATAATAGGCAAATTGCTGCTGGCCATCGCCAACACTTCCGCGCTGCCCACTTTGGTAATGTGATGAATATTCTGTTTGAAAAAATGCCAATTACTGGCGGGTCGCAGATGTCTGGCCGCCACCGAACGAATATCAAACGAATGCAAAATACAGCTTATGGTCAGCACCATCGTCGCGCAGGCCCACGACCAATAAAATAGTTGTACATGGTGCGTAAGAAGGACGGAAAGTACAACGACCACAGAAACAGAAATACGCTGGAAAATCAGAAAACGAAAGTTGGCCGTGCGTAGCGACAGGTTTTCCGAGATTAAAACCCACGCCGTTGCCAGCGTTAGCAAATAGAGAAACAGGATGTTCTGGTGAAACAGCCACGCGGTAAGCACGGCGTAAGGTAAGGCAATGATCGTGCTTTGGATCAGGCAAAACACAACATTCTGTACCAGTTCGTCATCCTGCTGCTTAGGAATTAACAGTTGTGATGCAAAGGTACACACCTGAGCGCCCACCACGGCGATGCTGTAGTTGAGCGCATAAAGCCCCACTTCAGCCATATCGTACTTGTGTGAAATCAACCAAATAGACAGTGCACCAATCAACTGCGAGATGACTGATGAACCGGCTATTGTGGAAGCGCTCTTCAGTAGACTCATACGCGGCCTGGCGTTGCCATCAGTTGATCGGTACTGAAGTTCAGTGAACGCAGACCTTCTTGCGTCTCAAGATCCTTTTCTTCAACTGCATTGAGCACCGCACCAATCACCACGCCGTTATTTTCCTCGATCTTATCCAGCGCGTTGGCGATTTGTCCCGCCGACCCCACCCCGGCTTTCACAATGAAAACAACGCCATCGACGGCACGTTTGATCAGTTGAACATCCTGACTCTGATTCACAGCAGCAACATCAATAATGATGCGCTGATAATGCGATTTCAACTCGCGCATTAAGAGTTCAACATGCTCCGAAGACAGCATCAGTAAAGATGAGATGGTGCTCTTACCGTGAGGAATAAAGTCGAGATTATCACTGAGTTTGATCCGCGCCTGTTCAAGCTCTGTCTCCCCGCGTAACAGTTCCGCTAAGCCTGCAGATGTAGCTGACGCCAGCTCGGATGTGAGCCCACCAGTGTTAAAGAAATCCGCATCAATAAGCAGTGTTTTCTGGTCGAAACTAAAAGAGTTAGCTAACAGATTCGCCAACAAAGAACGCCCATCGCCGTGCTCCGTTGACGCCACGGCGAGCGTCTGTAAAGGTCGATTATCCAGCATAATCCGGGTACGGATACCGTGCACGATATCGGCATTAAGCGGGTTCTTCATGATCATGTCCCGCACCTGTGCGCGCCCTGAGATTCCGCTAAAACGACGAATTTCACCCAACGGAACAACATTGAGCCGTTTTTTCATGCGACTGAGGGTACCGATTGAGTTATCCATTGCCGCTTTGACAATGAAATACATGATGCTGAACACCACCACCAGCATGACCACCATCAGCAATAATAAAGATTTATTCGGTTTCGCCGGTTTTAACGCGGGTACTGCAGGGTCGTATAACACCGCATCGGCATTCACGCCGGACAGCGACAGCTCCTGAGTACGTTGATAAAGCGATTTATACAGGTCTTCCATTTTATCTAACGACAGCTTTTGACTGTTCCAGACATCCCGTTTTGACGCCATTTTCTGGAAGATCTCTTTCTGCTCAGCCACCTGCTGTTGATAGTTTTTTTCGTCCGCCAGCGCTGCCAGATATTGCTGACGTAAACCGACCTTCAGCTCACCCAACACTCGTCCGGTCTGGCTTTGGATCGACTGAACATCGGCTTCTGCTTTTAAAATGGCAGGATTTTTTGGCCCATAGACTTTACGCTGTTCGGACAACGTTCGTTGCGCCTGAATCAACGCAATGCGCAAATCCTGGATCTGAGCGTGGTTAGAGACCGAAGGCAGCGAGATAACGCTCTCAATGGACTTACCTCCCCCGTTCACCTCGTTATAGACGGATTCAGCGGCAACCCGACGCTGGGTCGCATCGGCCAGGCGATTGGTTACGATACTTAACTGCTCGGTTTCAAAACCATCGATACCGCGGAAGGTCAGCAGCCCGGCATTTTTCAGATAGCTGTCCATCTCGTCTTTTTGCTTAGCTATCGACTTCTGAATCTCTTCCATTTTTTCAAAATTCAGTTCGCGAGCTTTCTCCACCTTCAGGCGTTTCTGCTCCACCGTGTAGTTGATGAAAGCCTGCGCGACGCCATTCGCAATGTCAGCCGCAACCTGAGGGGACGTTGATTCATAGGTAATAGACGCCAGGTTCGTCGTACGAATACCAATGACATTCAGATTTTTCGCCAGCGTTTTCAGCGCTTGCTCCATTCTCAGTTGTCGACTTTCATTGCTATCAGCCCTCTGAGCACCGGCTTTTTCCCCGGTAAACTCCGGGTTTTCATCCAGCTTCATATCACGTACGGCTTGCTCCAGCACAATACGTGAATGCATCAACGCATATTGTGTTTCGTAGTAACCACTGCGCGTTGAATCGAAACCATCAACCTGTGGAAACGGAGAAACGTTATCAGCCTGCGCCTTAATCAGCACCGTCGCCGTTGAAACATACTTTGAAGACATCATGCTGATTAACGGATACGCGACGACCCCGGCAACGATACCGACCAGCGCGATTTTCCAGGCGTTCTTTTTCAGCTCTTTGGCAAAGCGGGAGAATTCGACACTGCTTTCTCGTTTTTTGCCGTTTTCCACTATTGATAGTTTCATCGTCAGAAGAACCCCATGCCAATAATCACGACATCCCCAGGATGAACAGAGTGCGTTAAATCGACATTCTCAAGCAGCTGATTGCTCCCTGACAGGCGAATGTTGATATCTTTTCGGTCAGCACGATCTGTAAATCCACCCGCCTGCGCAATAGATTTCTCGACGGTAAGCCCTGGCTCATAGGCGAAGCCATTTGGACTTTTTACCTCACCTGAAACATAGTATTTGCGGAACTCGGCAATACTCACCGTCACCATCGGAGATGTAAAATAATCTCCGGTCAGGCGTTGAGTTAATTCTTTAGTCACTTGATCAACGGTTTTATCTTGTAATTTAAGAGCACCAACAAACGGGAAATTAATTTCCCCGCTCTTATCCAAAATAAACCGCATCGTCATATCGGGTTGACCATGAACAGCGATATTGACCGTATCCCCCGCCCCAAGCCGATAATCCTGCTGAACAGTAGCAGGATCGTCCATTAATCGCGGGCTGGACGCTGTGCATCCGACCAACAGGATACTGAATAGCAAAACCGCGCACAGTTCTATTATTTTCATTTTAGATCTGAACCTTAGCTTTAAGCATAATCATAGAATTATCATAACCCAACGTTCTAATGACTTCCTGATTGTCGTTGGGACCGATATAAAACGAGTCAGTATCCTTATTCGAATTTAATGTATCTATCTGATATTTAATCTCAAAATTAACCGACGGCGTGTAGTCATAGCTCATGGTGACGCTAAACACGCCATCTTTATCATGCCGATCCTTGTTCTGTTTTTTATAGTCTTCCGAAGTGAATGAGTAGTCCAATAAAGTAGAAAAACGAGTACCTAACCAGAAATGCTGGTAAGAAAGGCCATACTGGGTCACTAAAATATATCCCCCAACTTCCGATGGGTCTTTAATGCTTTGCGCAGAATGGGCCGTGAAAACAGACTGCTGTAACGGCTTCCACTCCGCTTTTATGTCCCAGTTTAGACCATTAAAATCATGCGAGTTTGCGTTGTTTTCAAATGTTTTATACAGCCATGAAATATTCATGTCGACATTGGTTTTCCCCGTCAACTGCGACTTCAGGCCATACAGCAAATAATACTCATTAGTGTCTTTATCTGAGTTGTTATCATAGCGACGCTGGTTAGTAATAAAGCTATAGCGAAAGCGCGTTCTGGATGAGTATTGGTCAAAAACTTCCGCTATCAGGCTATTTTCATGCCATTCCTGTTCCTGAATATAATTGTAGAAGTCCTCACTGCTGTCCCGAACATCAGAGGTGTTACCGAAAGTCAGTTTTTTGTATAACAATGCCAGTTCCGCTTTGCCGCGACCATCAGGCGCACCGTAGCTGTAACGCAATTCACTATTGATAAAATTCGTCGTCAGCGGAGATTTAATCCCATACTGCTCAAACTGACTCGGTAGAAAACCCTCGGTGATATCACGGCCGCGGGATTCATGCCCAAGCGAATCCTCCAGATTGAGGGTTAAGCCATGCATGAGCCCATAACGCCAGGCACCGTTAAAACGGAAAAAATGATCGTTGTAGTTATCAGCAGAATCGCTTGAGTAGTTACGATAATCCCCAGAGTACATCAGCAAATACTTATCCTGACCACGCTCTCCAATCATACTCAGAACGGGCGCAGCACTCTGAAACGAGGAACCGATAGCATCGCTGCTATGTGGCTGATAAGACACGTTATCATTATAACCATAGTCCACAGAGACCTTGCCCTGGAAGTCTATCCCCGCAAAGCCAATGTGTGATTTCGGTGTTAAATCAGCCCATGCGGACTGCGATATCACGATTCCGGTAATAACGAGTAATTTAGTATGCATTCTTACCGACAAATCCTTTGAAAATAGTTTTAATAATAATTTTTATATCCAGCCATAACGACCAGTTTTGAATGTACTCAATATCGTACTGAACCCTTTTTTCCATCTTATAAAGCGCATCGATTTCCCCACGGAACCCGTTGATCTGCGCAAGCCCAGTGATCCCTGGCTTAACTTTATGGCGAATCATGTAATTTTCGACCTGTTTGCGGTACTGCTCATTATGCGTAACCGCATGAGGTCTGGGACCGACAATCGACATACTTCCCTGCAAAACATTAATAAATTGCGGAAGTTCATCCAGCGAAGTGCGGCGCAAAAAGCTCCCGAATTTGGTTACCCGTGGATCGTTTTTAGTGGCCTGAATAACCGTATCGGAATTCTCCATGACGCGCATAGAACGAAACTTCCAGACCTTAATTTTTTGCCCGCTCAAGCCATAGCGGTCCTGTTTGAAAAAAACAGGCCCACGGGACGTGAGTTTGATACCAATGGCAATCGCCAGCATCAGGGAGGAAATCATCACCATAATGACGCTGCCAAGAACCAAATCTTCCGCCCGCTTAATAAACGAGCCAGCCCCCTCAAAAGGTGAACTAAAGATACCGATAGTTTGCAGATTGTGGATGGATCGTAACTTGGACATGTTGTTACTGTAGGTATAAAAGTCAGGGACAATATAGGTATCTACGGTGGTGTCTGACATCATGGCCAAAAAGTGACGAATGCGATGTAAAGCAACCATCGGTAAAGCAATATAGATTTCGTCTATGTTTCCCTTCTTGGCTTCCTCGACCAGATTGATAACCGGACCACGAAAGGGACTTTTAACCTTATCAACGACATCGCCACAACGAGATAAGGCGCGCTCATCATAAAAGGCCAGATCTAATGTGATATTGGCGTATTCATTCATTAGCGCGGTTTCTGCGGCCAGACCATTGTCGGTCAGACCAATAATCGCCACCCGTATACTCTTTTTCGTTGAATACTTAAAAATAAAAAAACGAATGTAGTAAAGAAAAGGTAATGGAATGAAGTACCAGTAAATAATGGCTGAATAAAAAGGGGAAGGCAGTCTGTCTAAGTAGCCCAGTGACTCAGGTTCAGCCACCGTCATACTGACCAGTTCGTTAAAAAAAATCGCCAGCAGCGTACAAAAAACCAAGCGCTTTTGATTACGTAAACCGATCGTCTTAATCTTTTGCTGGTACATTTTAATGTATTCAGCAAACAGCAAGAAAAAGATGGAGAAGAGAAGACTCAAAATGGCAATGGTGTTAAAGGGCACCAAACCCAGCAAATGGGCGCTAAAAATTAACGTCACATTGATAACAATGAAATCGACCAGTTTTAAAAAGACTGGATATCCCTGGCTGCTAATCTTTAGCGATTTTTTAAGCATATCTCAGCCCATTATTTATTGATCTTTAATTGTTTTTTTCTCATTTCATGTTGCTAATTATATCACAAGTCTAAAAAACGCAATGGCACATTGTCAGTAAATGTAAAAAATAATACTCATTACTGTGACAACCCTCTCCAGTGAAATCGTATCTATATGATTTTAATGCGGTTGATATCAATAGAAGTTTTATCTACCTCAGCAAAAAAGATAACCTTTAACAACATTATCGCTATTGACAGATAACATCTCATGGTCTATGAAAGAGTGTTTTATGTATGATAAATTGCACAAAAGTATTGTTTCAGTGACGTTGAATCACTTTAGCGTTACTGTTTAATACAGTAATTAAAATAAAAACAGCTGCCTTAAGACAACATTTCAAATGATATTAATAATACAATTAATTACTTTTTATTATAATTAAACAACAAATATCATCACCATGAATACCTCATACGGTAACGCTTAAAAAGCGTACCTGAACCCTCAGCCCACCTAATGTCTCACTACGCGTTAGCTGAGGATGCGTGCGATGCAGGCGAGCAATATCATTGACCAGCGCCAGGCCGATCCCGGCGCCTGGGACATTGCCTACGTTATCAAGACGATGAAACGGTAGCAGAGCCTGATGAACCATCTGCTCATCTATGCCCGGTCCGCTATCTTCGACCACCAGCACCACGGCCTCTCCTTCTCGTTGCAGTCGGGCGGTCACCATCCCCTGTGACGGCGTGTATTTCAGTGCGTTATCCAGCAGATTCCCACACAGTTCACCGAGCAGCACTTCATCTCCCTCGACCCACACCGCGTCCTGTTCCCCTTCATAGCCCAGATCGATCCCTTTACTACGCGACTGCGCCAGTCGGGTAAAACAGCTGCTTTGCACCACCTCATACAGATTAACCGGCGAGAAATGCCTTTCCCCCTGCTCCTTGCGCTTCACCGCAGACAACTGCAACAGCCTCTCCGTCAGTTGAATGGTATTATCGAGCGTGCTACTCATGGCTTGTAAACTCTCATACCATTGCCGCGGTTCGGCGCTGGCGAGAGCCACCGATGCCTGAGTTTTCAGTACCGCCAACGGCGTTTTGAGCTGATGGGAAGCATCCGCGCTGAAGCGCTCCTGACGAGAGATCAGACCGCGAAGTCGGTCCAGATAACGGTTGAAAGCCACAATCAGCAGACGGGTTTCCGACCATGGCAGCAGTTCCGGCAGCGGTGTCAGCAAGCCTGGCTCACGACGCACCATCAGCGATGACAGCTGGCGCATCGGGCGCAGCACCCGGCGCAGCAGCCAGCCAACCAGCACCAGCGTCAGCAGCACCAGTAGCCCTTGCGAAACCCACGAGGAAAACAGCAGCTGTCGCGCCAGATAGCGCCGCGATTGCAGCGTTTCGGCAACATAAATCTCCGCCATGCCGACAATGCCGCCTTCGTTGACGGGCTGCAGCAGACGCGCCACACGGATTGCCTCACCGCGATATTCAGTGTGATAAAACCATGCCAGCGCCGGATAAAGCCGCGTGCGCGAGGTAGCTGGCGGCATCGCCGGTAAATCGTCATAACCAGAGATAACCTTCCCCGCCGGATCAACCACTTTGTAGTACAGTCGGTCATTCATATTCAATTCAAAGCTGTCCAGCACCACCCATGGCACGTTCACTTCCAGCTGTTTATTGCGCACCACCAGCCGCTCGGAAACGGTCCTGGCGGATGAAAGGAGCGTGCGGTCATACGCCTGGGTCGCCGCCTGTAGCGCACTGACATAGCTGTTAAATGCCGACAGCCCCCACAGCAACATTAGCGGCAAGCCCAGAAACATCAGCAGTTGCAGGTACAACGATTGGGGTTTAACCCACTTCATCGCTACGCTCCAGCACATAGCCCAGACCGCGCAGCGTAGCAATACGCACATCGCTTCCCTGTAGCTTTTTGCGCAAACGATGGATATACAGCTCAATGCTTTCGGGACTAACCTCATCACTCAGGCTGAAGACCTGCTCAAACAACTGCTGACGTGAAACCGGCCGCAACCGACGGTACATCAGCACCGTCAACAGCGCCTGTTCACGTGGCGTGAGCGCCAACGGCTGCCCCTGCAACAGAAAATAGCCTTCATCGTGAAACGCCAGCTCCCCCAGTTGCTGTATGCCTTGCACCTGTCCCGCACTGCGACGCAGCAAGGCCCGCAGCCGGGCATCCAGTTCCTCGATTTCAAACGGCTTTGCCAGATAATCATCGGCTCCGACGTTCAACCCTTTCACCCTATCGGCCACCGCGCTACGCGCCGTCAGCAGCAGGACAGGAAGCGTCTGCCCGCGTTTGCGCAGCCGCTGAACGACTTCCAGACCATCCAGCCCCGGCATATTGATGTCCAGCACCGCCAGCGCATACGTTTCGCTATGTAAAAGATGGTCGGCTGCCAGGCCATCAAACACGCAGTCAACGGCAAAACCGTTTTGCACCAGCGCTTTCTCCAGCCAGTGAGCTAACTCACGGTTATCTTCCGCTAATAAGAGACGCATATCACATCCTGTAAAGTTTCTGCCGCATTGAAAGGGAATTGAAAGGTTAATGTTTTAACAATCACGCAACCGAACTGCTACACATCGGCTCACATAATCACAAAAATCTTCTTCCGTACCCGAAAATCCGGTTTTCCGGCGTGAGGATAAACAATGAAAAAACAGTTACTTCGTACCCTTACTGCAAGCATTTTATTGATGAGTACCTCTGTACTGGCGGAACAAGCGCCATCGCGCACTGAATGTATCGCCCCTGCTAAACCCGGCGGCGGTTTCGATCTCACCTGTAAGTTGATTCAGGTGAGCATGATGGAAACCGGCGCTATCGAAAAACCGATGCGCGTCACCTACATGCCCGGTGGCGTTGGTGCCGTGGCCTATAACGCGATCGTCGCTCAACGCCCGGCTGAAGCGGGAACCGTAGTGGCCTTCTCCGGCGGCTCACTGCTGAACCTGTCACAGGGCAAGTTTGGTCGCTACGGCGTGGATGATGTCCGCTGGCTGGCAAGTGTGGGTACCGACTACGGCATGATTGCCGTGCGCCAGGACTCACCGTGGAAAACGCTGAAAGATCTGCTGACGGCAATGGAAAAAGACCCTAACAGCGTGGTCATTGGTGCAGGTGCCTCTATCGGTAGCCAGGACTGGATGAAGTCGGCGCTGCTGGCGCAAAAAGCCAATGTCGATCCACACAAGATGCGCTATGTGGCCTTTGAAGGCGGTGGCGAGCCGGTTACCGCACTGATGGGCAATCACGTGCAGGTGGTTTCCGGCGATCTCAGTGAGATGGTGCCTTACCTCAGCGGCGACAAAATCCGCGTGCTCGCGGTGTTCTCTGATGAACGCCTGCCGGGACAGTTAGCCAACGTGCCAACCGCCAAAGAGCAGGGTTATGACCTCGTGTGGCCTATCATTCGTGGCTTCTACGTTGGGCCAAAAGTCAGCGACGCCGAGTATCAGTGGTGGGTTGATGCCTTTAACAAACTCCAGCAGACCGATGAGTTTAAAAAGCAGCGCGATCTGCGCGGCCTGTTTGAATTCAACATGAGTGGCAAACAGCTCGACGACTACGTGAAAAAGCAGGTCACGGATTATCGTGAGCAGGCGAAAGCCTTCGGTCTGGCGAAGTAAACGCAGAGGCAAAGATGATGAGCGATCGTATTTTCGCAGGTATCTGGCTGTTGCTCTGCATAGCCGGGCTGTTCGTGGCCTGGCAAATCAGCAGCGAATACAGCTATGAACCCGTAGGGCCGCGTCCCTTCCCGCTTGGCATTATCGGTCTGATGTTGGTCTGTGCCGTGGCGCTGCTGTTGCGCCATCCGGACACCATCAGTTGGCCCCGTCGCCACGTGCTGCAAAAGCTGCTGACGATGGTCATTGTTCTGTTGATGTACGCCTGGGGTTTTGAGTGGCTCGGTTTTCCCATCGCCACCGCCATTCTCACCGTGGTGATTGGCATGCTGTTCGGTGCAACCATCCCGGCTGCGGGTATTTCCGGCGCGGTGCTCGGCATTCTGCTGTGGTATGCCTTTGACCGACTGCTTGACGTCACCTTACCACTCGGCGCCTGGCTGGGTTAACGGAGAAACGATGGATACCTGGATTTATCTTTCTCAGGGTTTCGCGGTGGCAATGACACCGGAAAACCTGGTCATCGCCTTGATAGGCTGTTTTGTCGGCACCATTGTGGGTTTGCTGCCCGGCCTTGGGCCGATCAACGGCGTGGCGATCCTGCTGCCGCTGGCCTTTGCTTTGCATCTGCCCGCAGAATCCGCGCTGATCCTGCTGGCTACAGTCTACATAGGCTGTGAATATGGCGGGCGCATCTCCTCCATCCTGTTGAATGTTCCCGGCGATGCGGCGGCGATTATGACCGCGCTGGATGGTTACCCTATGGCGCAGCAAGGACGCGGTGGCGTGGCGCTCTCTATCTCGGCGGTCAGCTCTTTCTTTGGTTCGCTTATCGCCATCGGCGGCATCATTCTGTTTGCCCCGGCGTTAGCCCAATGGTCGCTGGCCTTCGGTCCAGCGGAATACTTTGCCTTAATGGTTTTCGCCATTGCCTGTCTCGGCAGCATGATGGCGCAAAATCCGCTGAAATCATTTCTGGCAGCGCTTATCGGTCTCGGACTTGCGACCGTCGGCGTAGACGCCAACACCGGGGTTTATCGCTTTACTTTTGACAGTGTCCATCTCTCTGACGGTGTGCAGTTTATCGTGGTGGTGATTGGGCTGTTCTCTGTCTCTGAAATATTGTTAATGCTGGAACATACCAGCAGTGGCCAGACGCTGGTGCGTAAAACGGGCCGCATGTTGTTCAACGCCAAAGAAGGCGCACAGTGCGTAGGGGCCACCCTGCGTTCATCAGTGATTGGCTTTTTCGTCGGCGTTCTGCCTGGCGCTGGCGCCACCATTGCCAGTGCCATCACCTACATGACCGAGAAAAAGCTCAGCGGCAACAGCGACAGCTTTGGCAAGGGGGATATTCGCGGCGTTGCGGCGCCAGAAGCCGCCAACAACGCCTCGGCCTGCGGCTCTTTTATTCCGATGCTGACGCTCGGCGTGCCGGGCTCCGGTACCACGGCGGTGATGATGGGCGCGCTAACGCTGTACAACATCACCCCGGGTCCAGCCATGTTTACCGAGCAGCCGGATATCGTTTGGGGGCTGATTGCAGCGCTGCTGATTGCTAACGTAATGCTGCTGGTGATGAACATTCCACTGATCGGTCTGTTTACCCGCATGCTGACCATCCCGCTGTGGTTTTTGGTACCGGCTATCGCGGCAGTTTCCGCGGTTGGCGTGTACGCCGTTCACAGCACCACCTTCGATTTGGTATTGATGGTCGCCCTCGGCGTGCTGGGCTACATCCTGCGTAAAATGCACTTCCCAATGTCGCCATTGATTCTGGGCTTCGTTCTCGGGGAAATGCTGGAGCAGAACCTGCGCCGGGCGTTGTCTATCAGTAACGGCAGTATGGATATTCTGTGGGCCAGCGGCGTGGCGAAAGTGCTGCTGGTGATGGCGGTACTGGTTATCGTGGTCCCGCCGGTGCTGCGCATGATCCGTAAACGCAACAGCAAACCGCAGGTGGATATCGGCTAACAAATTGCCGGATGGCGGCGCTATTGCGCCCTATCCGGCCTACAATTTGGCTCGGTTGTAGGCCGGATAAGCGCAACGTCATCCGGCATTTTCATCTTCAGCGCAAACTTCGCGTTCCTTCCAGCAGGTGCTCAACAAACCGTGTCAGCTTAGGCAACGGACGCAAATCCTGTCGCCACAGCAAATGAATTGGCCGCGGCTGCGGCGTAAACCCTTCCAGGATCCGAATCAATTTCCCCGTAGCCAGTTCTTGCGCCAGCAGCACCTCAGGTTGCAATAACAGCCCAGCCCCCGCTACCGCCGCCATACGCAGGCCATGACCATCGTTACAACGCAGGATCGCATCGCGCTTCCATCTGACCTCCCCCGTCACGCCAGGCAGTATCCACTCGTTGCGAGCCGTCCACACGGTATGGGACAGGCACAGATGATCCACCAGATCCGCGGGCGTCCGGGGGGTGCCATGGCGGGCAAGATAATCTGGCGAAGCACAAATTGCCATACGGTAGGGACACAGGTATTTCGCCACCACGTCTGTCTGATGGATATCGCCAATGCGGATCGCCAGATCGACACCTTCATTCACCAGATCAACCATCCGGTTGGTGAGATCCAGTTCAATGCGCACCTCTGGCCAGGTCTGTAAAAACGCAGCGGCCAGCGGCGAGATCACGCAAGCGCCAAAAGAAGTGGGCGCGCTAATGCGCAGCGTCCCCGCAGGTGCCAGCCGCAGACGCTCTACCGAACGTTCGGCTATCAATACCTGCTCCAGCACACGACGGGCTTCTTCAAAATAGACGCGTCCGGCATCGGTCAGACTCTGGCGGCGCGTATTGCGCTCCAGCAAACGCGTGCCGAGCTGCGCTTCCAGTTGGGTGATATATTTTCCCACCATCACCGCAGACATCTCTAGCCTCGTCGCCGCAGAAGTAAAGCTCCCACTCTCCACCACGGCGACAAACGTTTCCATGCCGCGCAGTTTATCCATATTACAAACCCCTGGTTAGTAATCATCTAACTTTTAGCCAGTTTATCTGATTTCATTTTCATTAAAGAATAGCGGCTCACACTATTGCGGAGGTGGTTATGAAAATCGTCATTATTGGTGCCAGTGGTACAGTGGGTCGCGCAGTTACAGAAGCATTGAGCCGTAAACATGAGGTGGTCCGCGTGGGTCGCACTCAGGGGGATTACCAGGTCGATATCACCTCGCAGGAGAGTGTCGAGGCCTTGTTTGAAAAAGTCGGTCGGGTAGATGCGATCGTTTCCGCCACCGGTAATCTGTTCTTTGGGCCGCTGTCGACAATGACCGACCAGGACTTTAATCAGGGGCTTCAGGATAAGCTATTAGGCCAGATACGCCTGGCATTAACCGGGCAGCATTTTCTGAATGCTGGCGGATCGATAACGTTAATTAGCGGCATTATCGCCCACGAGCCCATCGCACAGGGGACAAACGCCGCAACGATTAATGCCGGGCTGGAAGGATTTGTTCGCGCCGCGGCCTGTGAACTAGGCCATGGTCAACGCATTAACCTGATAAGTCCGACCGTGCTGAGTGAATCCGCCGAAGCTTACGACAGTTTCTTCCCGGGCTTTGAAAGCGTGCCCGCCACCACCGTCGCCAACGCCTACCGCCGCAGTGTGGAAGGCATCCAAACCGGGCGTATTTATAAAGTCGGTTACTGACTTTGCCGCTGCCGTTGACTCATCACCAACGGCAGCGTGATTAACCCACTGTTTTAAAATACTTTATCTTTTCCCTCGCATTAACCCACACCCTTCACAATGTTAAATAATTGTTGCTTTTGATCACAAATAATAAACAAACAAGTTCATTCTGTGCGCGTTTTTCAAAAATGTAGATATTTTTAATTTATGGCTATGAAACGAGCTGCGCCATATCTCCCTGACAATCTACTGAGAGGAACGATTTGATGAACGCACTGACTGCCGTAAAACCGAACGCTGAAGATCCAGCCCAGCACTACAGCGGTTTCACGCTGAAACCGTCAGCCCAATCCCCACGCCTGCTGGAGCTGACTTTTTCTGCTGAGACCACTGAGCAATTTCTGCAGGCCGTCGCGCAGTGGCCGGTTCAGGCGCTGGAATACAAATCCTTCTTGCGCTTCAAAGTGGGCAAAATCCTCGACGACCTGTGCGGCAATCAGTTACAGCCCCTGCTGCTGAAAACCCTGCTCGATCGTGCCGAAGGCGCACTGCTAATCAATGCCGTTGGCGTAGACGACGTGGCGCAGGCGGAAGAGATGGTCAAGCTGGCAACGGCGGTAGCGCACCTCATCGGACGCTCTAATTTTGATGCGATGAGCGGTCAATATTACGCTCGTTTTGTGGTGAAAAACGTCGATAACTCAGACAGCTATCTGCGCCAGCCTCACCGAGTGATGGAATTGCACAACGACGGAACCTACCTCGAAGAAATCACCGATTACGTGCTGATGATGAAGATCGACGAGCAGAACATGACCGGCGGTAACTCGCTGCTACTGCACCTCGACGACTGGGAGCATCTGGAGCAGTACTTTACCCATCCTCTGGCGCGTCGCGCCATGCGCTTTGCCGCACCGCCAAGCAAAAACGTCAGTCAGGAAGTGTTCCATCCGGTATTTGACGTTGACCAGCAGGGCCGCCCGGTAATGCGCTACATCGACCAGTTCGTCCAGCCAAAAGACTATGAAGAAGGCGTCTGGCTGAGTGACCTGTCCGATGCGCTGGAAACCAGCAAGAGCATTATTTCCGTTCCGGTTTCAGTAGGTAAATTCCTGCTGATCAACAACCTGTTCTGGCTGCACGGGCGCGATCGTTTCACTTCGCATCCGGACTTGCGCCGCGAACTGATGCGCCAGCGTGGTTATTTTGCGTACGCGACAAACCACTACCAGACCCATCAGTAAGCGCGAAGGAAAAGCGGATGTATGATTTTGTGATTATTGGCGGCGGCATTATCGGCATGTCGACCGCCATGCAATTGATTGATGTCTATCCGGACGCCAAAATCGCGCTACTGGAAAAAGAGCCCGGCCCGGCCTGCCACCAGACGGGCCATAACAGCGGCGTCATTCACGCCGGGGTCTATTACACCCCCGGCAGCCTGAAGGCTCAGTTTTGCCTGGCCGGAAATCGCGCCACAAAAGCCTTTTGCGACCAAAACGGTATCCGCTACGACGTCTGCGGAAAAATGCTGGTTGCCACCTCCGCTCTGGAAATGGAGCGCATGCGCGCGCTTTGGGATCGTACCGCCGCTAACGGTCTGGAGCGCGAATGGCTGAATGCGCAGGAACTTCGCGAGCGTGAACCCAATATCACCGGACTGGGCGGCATTTTTGTCCCGTCGAGCGGGATTGTCAGCTACCGCGAAGTCACCGCCGCGATGGCGAAAATTTTCCAGGCCAAAGGCGGTGAGATTATTTACAACGCCGAGGTCAGCGCGCTGAAAGAGCATGCTGCGGGCGTGATTGTCCGTACCCGTCAGGGCCAGGAATATGAAGGCGCGACGTTGATTAGCTGTTCTGGCCTGATGGCGGACCGACTTGTAAAAATGCTCGGCGTTGAACCTGGCTTTATCATCTGTCCGTTCCGGGGCGAATATTTCCGCCTGGCGCCAGAACATAATCAGATAGTTAACCATTTGATCTACCCCATCCCCGACCCGGCGATGCCGTTTCTCGGCGTTCATCTGACCCGGATGATTGACGGCAGCGTCACCGTCGGCCCCAACGCGGTACTGGCATTTAAACGTGAAGGCTACCGTAAACGTGACTTCTCGCTCAGCGATACGCTGGAGATCCTCGGCTCTTCTGGTATTCGCCGCGTGCTGCAAAACAACCTGCGCTCAGGGCTTGGCGAAATGAAGAATTCGCTGTGCAAAAGCGGTTATCTGCGGCTGGTACAAAAGTACTGCCCGAGCCTGACGCTCAAGGATCTGCAACCGTGGCCTGCGGGCGTACGGGCACAGGCGGTATCACCTGATGGCAAGCTTATCGACGATTTTCTGTTTGTCACCACGCCACGCTCAATTCACACCTGTAACGCCCCTTCTCCGGCGGCAACGTCGGCGATCCCTATCGGCGCACATATTGTCAGCAAAGTTCATGCGCTGCTGGAGAACCAGAGTAATCCCGGACGCACGCTGCGTGCGGCACGTAGCGTGGAGACATTACACGCCGCATTTACCCGTTAAACCGATTAAGACAGGAAGCAATCATGCAACTTAACGATCCAACCTTATTTCGCCAGCAGGCACTGATCGACGGCAACTGGCGTGACGCCAACAGCGGCGAGACCATCGCGGTAACCAATCCCGCCAACGGTCAGCAATTGGGTAGCGTACCTAAAATGGGGGCAGATGAAACCCGCGAAGCGATTAACGCCGCTAACCGCGCCTTACCGGCCTGGCGTGCGCTGACCGCCAAAGAGCGAGCCAATATCCTGCGCCGCTGGTTCAACCTGATGATTGAGCATCAGGACGATCTCGCCCACCTGATGACCCTGGAACAGGGTAAACCGCTGGCGGAGGCCAAAGGCGAAATCACCTATGCCGCCTCATTTATTGAGTGGTTTGCCGAAGAGGGCAAACGCATCTATGGCGATACGATCCCTGGTCATCAGGCCGATAAGCGTCTGATCGTCATCAAGCAGCCGATCGGCGTTACCGCCGCGATTACGCCGTGGAACTTCCCCTCAGCGATGATCACCCGTAAAGCCGGTCCGGCGCTGGCAGCTGGCTGTACGATGGTGCTTAAACCCGCCAGCCAGACCCCTTACTCCGCACTGGCGCTGGCAGAACTGGCTAATCGCGCCGGGATCCCGGCAGGCGTTTTCAGCGTAGTGACCGGTTCTGCAAGCGAGGTTGGTAACGAGCTGACCGGCAACCCGCTGGTGCGCAAGCTGTCATTTACCGGCTCGACCGAAATCGGCCGTCAGTTAATGCAGCAGTGCGCCAAAGACATCAAAAAAGTATCGCTGGAGCTGGGCGGCAATGCGCCGTTTATCGTCTTTGACGATGCCGATCTTGATAAAGCCGTGGAGGGCGCGCTGGCATCGAAGTTCCGTAACGCTGGTCAAACCTGCGTCTGCGCCAACCGCCTGTACGTGCAGGACGGCGTGTATGAGCGCTTTGCTGAAAAACTCCAGCAGGCGGTGAGCAAGCTGCATCTCGGCGATGGTCTGCAACCTGACGTCACCACCGGACCGCTGATCGACGAGAAAGCGGTTGCCAAAGTGCAGGAACACATCGCCGATGCTCTGGATAAAGGCGCGCGCATTATCACGGGCGGCAAGCCTCACGCGCTGGGCGGTAACTTCTTCCAGCCCACCATCCTGGTGGATGTGCCAGATAACGCGAAGGTCGCCAAAGAAGAAACGTTCGGACCACTGGCTCCGCTGTTTCGTTTTAAAGACGAAGCTGACGTCATCGCTCAGGCCAACGACACTGAGTTTGGTCTGGCCGCCTATTTCTACGCCCGTGATTTAAGCCGCGTCTTCCGCGTTGGCGAAGCGCTGGAGTACGGCATCGTCGGGATTAACACCGGCATTATCTCCAACGAAGTCGCCCCGTTTGGGGGGATAAAAGCCTCCGGTCTTGGCCGTGAAGGATCGAAATACGGCATCGAAGACTACTTAGAAATCAAATATATGTGCATCGGCCTTTAATAAAACAAATACTGGAGAACACCTGATGAGCACCAACAAAGAACTTATGCAACGTCGCAGCAACGCCGTTCCCCGTGGCGTAGGCCAGATCCACCCTATTTTTGCCGAGCGGGCAGAAAACTGTCGGGTTTGGGACGTTGAAGGCCGTGAATTCCTCGACTTTGCTGGCGGTATTGCGGTGCTGAACACCGGTCACCTGCATCCGCAGATCGTCTCTGCGGTAGAAGCGCAGTTGAAAAAGCTGTCTCATACCTGTTTCCAGGTGCTGGCCTATGAGCCGTACCTGGAGCTGTGTGAAATCATGAATAAGAAAGTGCCGGGTGATTTCGCCAAGAAAACCCTGCTGGTGACCACCGGCTCTGAAGCGGTGGAAAACGCGGTGAAAATCGCCCGCGCCGCCACCAAGCGTACGGGGACTATCGCCTTTAGCGGCGCTTACCACGGTCGTACCCACTACACCCTGTCACTGACCGGGAAAGTCAATCCGTACTCCGCCGGAATGGGGCTGATGCCGGGCCACGTGTATCGTGCGCTTTATCCTTGCCCGCTGCACGGCATCAGTGAAGATGATGCTATCGCCAGCATTCACCGCATTTTCAAAAACGATGCCGCGCCAGAAGACGTCGCCGCCATCGTGATTGAACCCGTTCAAGGCGAAGGCGGTTTTTACGCGGCCTCTCCTTCCTTTATGCAACGGCTGCGCGCCATTTGTGACGAACACGGGATCATGCTGATTGCCGATGAAGTACAGAGCGGTGCGGGTCGCACCGGTACGCTGTTTGCCATGGAGCAGATGGGCGTTGCACCCGATCTCACCACCTTCGCCAAATCCATCGCCGGAGGCTTCCCGCTGGCGGGCGTGACCGGACGCGCCGAAGTCATGGACGCAATCCCACCGGGCGGTCTGGGCGGCACCTATGCCGGTAACCCAATTGCCTGTGCCGCCGCGCTGGCGGTACTGAACATTTTCGAACAGGAAAATCTGCTGCAAAAAGCCAACGAGCTGGGGCAAACCCTGCGCGAAGGCCTGCTGGCTATCGCGGAAACCCATCGCGAGATTGGCGACGTACGCGGGCTGGGCGCGATGATTGCTATCGAACTGTTCGAAAACGGCGATCGCACGAAACCAGACGCCAAACTGACTGCGGAAGTGGTGGCGCGTGCACGCGAGAAAGGACTGATCCTGCTCTCCTGCGGACCTTACTACAACGTGCTGCGCATTCTTGTCCCGCTGACCATTGAAGATGCGCAAATCCGCCAGGGGCTGGACATTATCGCCCAGTGTTTTGCCGAGGCAAAGCAGGGTTAACCCCCCGAATAAAAACGTGAAATTGTAGGCCGGATAAAGCGCAAGCGCTGCCATCCGGCAATGTTGTGATGCCCGGTGGCGCTACGCTTACCGGGCCTACGGGTAAGGTGCAGGAAGCGACGTCAATAACAATAACGAGGTTTAAAGATGGGGCAAGTGTCACAATCACATGATTTAGGGGGCGGGCTGAAATCACGCCACGTCACCATGCTGTCTATTGCCGGGGTAATCGGCGCAAGTTTGTTCGTCGGTTCAAGCGTGGCGATTGCAGAAGCCGGTCCCGCAGTATTATTAGCCTATCTGTTCGCCGGATTGCTGGTGGTGATGATTATGCGCATGCTGGCCGAAATGGCCGTTGCCACCCCGGATACCGGTTCTTTTTCCACTTACGCCGATAAGGCCATCGGGCCGTGGGCAGGTTATACCATCGGCTGGTTGTACTGGTGGTTCTGGGTGTTAGTTATCCCTCTGGAAGCGAATATTGCCGCCATCATTCTGCACTCCTGGGTACCGGGCATTCCTATCTGGCTGTTTTCTCTGGTTATCACGCTGGCGTTAACCGGCAGTAACTTGCTGAGCGTTAAAAATTACGGTGAATTCGAGTTCTGGCTGGCGCTGTGCAAAGTGGTTGCCATTCTGGCGTTTATTACCCTCGGTGCGGCGGCGATTAGCGGTTTCTACCCTTATGCCGAAGTTAGCGGAGTTTCACGCCTGTGGGATCAGGGCGGCTTTATGCCCAACGGTTTTGGCGCCGTGATCAGCGCGATGTTAATCACCATGTTCTCCTTTATGGGCGCGGAGATAGTTACCATCGCCGCCGCCGAATCCGATACCCCGGATAAACATATCGTTCGCGCCACCAACTCGGTTATCTGGCGTATCTCTATCTTCTATCTGTGCTCTATTTTTGTGGTGGTGGCGCTGATCCCGTGGAATATGCCGGGCCTGAAAGAAGTCGGTTCTTACCGCTCGGTGCTGGAGCTACTGCATATCCCGCACGCGAAATTGATCATGGACTGCGTCATTTTACTGTCGGTGACCAGCTGTCTTAACTCCGCGCTGTATACGTCATCGCGTATGCTCTACTCCCTGAGCCGCCGTGGCGATGCCCCCGCCTTTATGGGTAAAACGAACCGCAGCAAAACGCCTTATGTGGCGGTGTTACTGTCGACAGGTGCCGCGTTCCTCACCGTCATCGTCAATTATTACGCCCCGGCCAAGGTATTTAAATTCCTGATCGACAGCTCCGGTGCCATCGCGCTGCTGGTGTATCTGGTCATTGCCGTTTCTCAACTGCGGATGCGCAAAATCCTGCTGGCGCGAGGCGGTGAAATTAAACTGAAAATGTGGCTCTATCCGTGGCTTACCTGGCTGGTCATCGCGTTTATTATCTTTGTGCTGGTGGTCATGCTGTTTCGCCCGGCACAACAGCTGGAAGTTATCTCTACCGGGTTGTTAGCCATAGGAATTATTTGCACCGTGCCCATTATGTCACGCTGGAAAAAACTGCTATCGTGGCAAAAAGCACCATTGCAAAATACGCATTAAACCTGTTCCCGGCTCAGGCCGGGAAATCCTTTCAGGAGTATGACCATGACCGCCATTCCCCAACCGACGGCCATTGATGGATACCGCTGGCTGAAGAACGACATCATCCGCGGTGTGTATCAGCCTGATGAAAAACTGCGTATGAGCCTGCTAACCTCACGCTATGAGCTAGGTGTGGGACCGCTGCGCGAAGCGCTTTCGCAGTTAGTTGCTGAGCGGTTAGTGACGGTGGTTAATCAGAAAGGGTATCGTGTCGCCCCGATGTCAGAGCAGGAGTTGCTCGATATTTTCGATGCCCGCGCCAATATGGAAGCCATGCTGGTCGCGCTGGCCATTGAACGCGGCGACGACGCCTGGGAAGCTGAAATTCTGGCGCGCGCACATATGCTCAGTAAGCTTGAGGCCATTGACGCCAGCGAACAGATGCTCGACGAGTGGGATCAGCGCCACCAGGCGTTTCACTCGGCGATTGTCGCCGGCTGTGGTTCACAATATCTGCTGCAAATGCGTGAACGGCTGTTTTCTCTGGCGGCGCGCTACCGGTTTATCTGGCTGCGTAAAACGGTACTGTCGGTTGAAATGCTGGAAGACAAACACGATCAGCACAAGACGCTGACCGAAGCGATTCTGGCACGTGATGCCGCGCGCGCCAGCGAATTAATGCGCCAGCACTTGCTGACGCCGATTCCGATAATTCAACAGGCTATGTCCGGTAAATTGCTGACGCAATAAGCCTGAATAATATTACTGTTCCGGAATACGTAAAACCTGCCCAGGATAGATTTTATCCGGGCTTTTCAGCATTGGTTTATTCGCTTCAAATATCTGGTTATACAGGTTGGCATTACCGTAAACCTGTTTGGCAATAGCGCTCAGGGTATCCCCAGATTTCACGGTATAAAACTGGCTTTCGCTCGCGGGAGCAGAGGTTTTAACCTGATCGTCTACGCTGGCGATACCGGAGATATTACCAATCGCGATCAGAATTTTTTCTTTCGCTTCCTGACTTAATCCCTCACCAGAAACAGTGGCTTTGCCTTCGTTAATTTGCACGTCCACTTTATCCGCATCAGGGATGCCGGTTTTGTTCAGGTGTTCCTGCACTTTTTTTGCCAGATCGGCTGTGTCATGGTTTCCAGTGACCGCATCCCACAGTTTTTCACCTGCATCTTTTACAAAATTGAAGAGTCCCATATCCACCTCGGTAATTTACAATCAACACCCAAAAGTGTAGCAGAGGAGAAAGGGGCACAAAGAAAACGGCGCCAAAGCGCCGTAGTAGAAAGGAATTAGTTACGCGTCTGTATCCAGAAGGCATGGATCAAACCAGGAATGTAGCCCAGCAGCGTCAGAACGATATTGAGGATAAATGCCCAGCCGAATCCCTTCCCCAGCAGCACGCCAAGCGGGGGCAGAATAATAGTAAAAACGATTCTCCAGAAACCCATACACACTCCCTACAAGCAAAAGTTAATCATTGTTTAAAAAGAGATTTTATCTCTAAGAGTAGCCATTCTACCCAACTCTGCCAGCATTCCGCGGCTGTTTTACCCTCCTTTACGCTCTTTACGCTGGCGTACGTTGGTTACTTATTTTAGAATACGCTTAATTTAGATCATGCTTAAATACATATGACTGAACTTGAACAACTCCAGGCCAGCGCTGAACAGGCTGCCGCCCTGCTAAAAGCGATGAGTAACCCGAAACGGTTGCTGATTTTGTGCATGCTCTGTGGTTCACCCGGTACCAGCGCGGGTGAGTTAGCCCGTGTTACCGGCCTTAGCCCTTCCGCCACATCCCAGCATCTGTCGCGTATGCGTGAAGAAGGTCTGATAGAAAGCCAGCGCGATGCTCAGCGCATCCTCTACTCCATTAAAAATGCGGCTGTGAATTCGTTGATCGCCACATTAAAAACACTGTATTGCCCATAAGGAGCCATCATGACTATTGGGATGATTTCCCCACGCGGGGCGCAGACACTGGTCGCGCAGGGTGCAAAACTGATTGATATCCGCGATGCTGACGAGTATCTGCACGAGCATATTCCTGAGGCACATCTGGCGCCGTTACCTACCCTTGAGCAGGGATCGCTGCCTGCGAATTTACGCGCCGAGCAGGTGATTTTTCACTGCCAGTCAGGCAAACGTACACAAAATGCGGCAACAAAACTGAGCGCCATCGCCGCACCCGCGCAGGTCTGGTTGCTGGAAGGTGGAATTGACGGCTGGAAAGCCGCAGGGTTGCCGGTGGCGAAAGACAGTTCACAACCGTTACCGCTGATGCGTCAGGTGCAGATAGCCGCAGGTAGCCTTGCCCTACTCGGCGTTATTCTGGGCTATAGCGTTAGCAGCGCCTTCTTCCTGCTGAGCGGTTTTGTAGGCGCCGGGCTGATTCTCGCTGGCATGACCGGCTTTTGCGGTATGGCGCGATTACTGGACATCATGCCCTGGAACCGACGTACTCATTAAGCGGTAATCATTGAAACAGCACTGTACCCGCCGGTTGACGTGATCTATGGTGAGTTCTGCGATAAATGATAAATAAAGGAGCGCAACAATATGTTTAAACCTGGCGATCTGGTTCAACCGCGTATGGGCGGTCCAAAACTGAAGGTTGTTGAAGTCAATGACGATCAAATTGTGGCGGTACAAGCCAGTAATGAAAGCGGTGATAAATTTACGCTGAAAGCAGCTGATGTCACGCGATATACCGAAGAGGGTGATTTCGGCGTTTGCTGAAAATAAGCGGTGAGGATCTCCTCACCGCCTTCGCAATTAGATCAAAAAGTCATCAAGAGATTTACCGGCAGCCAGCGCCTGGGCAATTGGCTTCGGTGTGCGACCTTGTCCGGTCCATGTTTTCGTTTCACCATTGAGATCGATAAAACGATATTTCGCCGGGCGCGGTTGGCGTTTTTTAACTGAACGTGCCGTCGCAGGTGTTATGCTCAGCAGCTCCTCTGGGCTGATCCCGTCTGCCTGCATCTGCGCCAGCAAGGCATTAATTTTTGCCTGCTGTTCTGCACGTTGGCGCTGTAGCTGTTCTTCTTCATCGCGCCGTTCTTTGGTCACTACCCTGAATTTTTCAAGCATATCTTCCAGTACATCAACGGAAAATTCACGAGCCATTGCACGCAGCGAGCGGATATTATTTAAGTTTTTTAACATTGAACTCATATTAACAAAACCTCTTTAACGTAAAACATAAAAACGGTATTACGCTAAATATTGTATGCAACTGATTATTATATTTCCAGTCTAATTTATTCGTTTATCATTAAACAAATAGCCAACTATGATATTTATAGCATCCATTCTGCTATCGCCCAGACAATATATTCTATTACCCTGATTGCAGCTTTGAATATACCTGCAAGGTATCTCAGCGCGTCACTTAAGAAACAAGCCACAGCATCTCGTGGAACCAACGAGTATACATATTGCACATCAGTCAACATTCAGAAAAGGAGCGCAAAAAATCCAGAAAAACAAGCAACAATAACTCTTTGATCTAAAAAGACTTTAATTAACGCAGCAACGAAAACACCAAAACGAACAAAAAACAAACCATTGCAGAGCATTTTATCGACAAAAAGACAATAAATAAAAATTTTCAGCTAGTTGCTAGTTATTATCCAGGCAGATATCCTATTAAAACGCGAAAGCAGCAAGACAAATCACTAGCAGTTAAGGTATTCAAAACCTTTTTTCCCCTTTCTACAAGGAGCATTAACATGTTCTCTCCGCAGTCACGCTTGCGTCATGCAGTAGCAGACACGTTCGCGATGGTTGTTTATTGTTCTGTCGTGAACATGTTGATCGAAATATTCCTTTCTGGAATGAGCTTCGAACAGTCGCTGTATTCCAGATTAGTCGCTATCCCTGTCAACATACTGATCGCGTGGCCATACGGCATGTATCGTGATTTGTTCATGCGCGCGGCCCGTAAAGCCACGCAGGCAGGATGGGCAAAAAATCTGGCGGATGTGCTGGCTTATGTCACCTTCCAGTCGCCGGTGTATGTGATTATTCTGCTGACGGTTGGCGCAGACTGGCATCAGATTACAGCTGCAGTAAGTTCGAACATCGTGGTGTCAATGCTGATGGGCGCTGTCTATGGCTACTTTCTTGATTATTGCCGCCGCTTGTTTAAGGTCAGCAGTTATCATCAGGCTAAAGCCTGACACGCTTCTTCGCGACTGGCACTGCCAGTCGCGTTATTAGTTAGAATTAACGTCGCCAAACAGCCCGCTCAGATAACGTTCAAGCGCAATACGCGAGCTAAAGCCGTGCGGAATACCATAATGCTCATGAGTCTCTCCGGCTAAATACAGCGGGAATTGCTGGTAATGATCGCAAGTTTTAATATCCGTTGCCGGTTCCGCCAGCGAAGAGCTACGTTCTTTCAACGTGGGATGGATAATTAATGCGGTACGCCCCATGCGAGCTTCACGATTAACATACACATAATTTTCGCCACGCCGATAGCCGTACGTTTTCTGCGTCACTACATCAACGGTAAAGCCCACTTTTTCAAGTACGCGCGCCACCTCATCAGGTCGTAAATACATATTATTTTCCTCGTTATCTTTTACTGCGGGCTTACCTTACCTGATTCAGCATTAACAACGCTTTCAGAAAAGTCCATAAACGAGTGAACACGATGAGATGAATATCTTAAGAACCGTACAGATTTATGTCAGCGCCAACCTCAGTTGGTAGGCCGCCTGTTGCGCCATTTCCGCCGAGCTGATATTGGTAAATGACAGCAATATTCCACCCTTTCCTTCTGACGTTATTCGCCAGCGGCTTAGCGCCTGAACCGCTAACCCGGCCTGATTCGCTTTGCGCACCAGCGCAATATCATCTCCGTCTACACTCATCACCAGTTGAATCCCACCTTCCTGAGGAATGACGCTAAACCCTTGTTTAGTCAGGGCGTTTTCCATCCATTGTCGTCGCTGAGCATAATGCTGGCGCATACGTTTTAAGTGCCGCCAGAAGTGGCCGTCTTGCATAAAATCTGCCAGCGTTTGCTGCCATAAAACCGGAACGCTACAGGCCGTTAGCGCCGCCTGCTGACGAAAATAATCGACCTGAGTCGGAGGCACCACCAGCCATGCCGTACGCAAAGCCGGAAACATCGATTTGCTGAACGTTCCGGCATAAATCACCCGCTGAGGCGCATCCAGACTTTTTAGCGGCGGCAACGGCTTACCGTGGTAACGAAATTCACTGTCATAGTCATCTTCGATTACCCACGCCTGCACGCGAGTCGCCCACTCCAGCAACTGGTGGCGACGGTCCAAAGACAGTGCTACCCCCAGTGGGCTTTGATGTGCGGGAGTGAGCAGTACAAAACGCGCCTGCGGGTAGTCACGGATCCCGGCGCTGACATCCAGACCATCGGCATCCACCGCTACCGGCATCAACTCAATGCGTTCCTGAGCCACCACGGGCCGGATCAGCGGAAAACCGGGATCTTCGACCCACATTCCCTCACCGGGATGCGCCAGAGCGCGCAGGATTAACGTCATTGATGCCGCATAGCCTGAAGTGATAAAAATCTGTTCTGGCTGGCATTCAATACTGCGTGAAACGCGCAGGTAATCAACAATTGCCTGGCGTAACACCCTTTCGCCACATACATCGCCCACCGCCAGATCAAAACGCGTTTGGGTGCGTAAACGCCGTCCCATCACCCGTGCCCAGACTTCACGCGGAAAAAGATCGAGTGCGGGTAATCCCATCTGAAAAGGTTGCGGTCTGGGATTTTCTCCGGCGAAGATGGCAGGCGATGCAGGCGCCCTTTCTGGTCGCAGTTGCTCACTGACAAACGTTCCTGCCTGCCCACGCCGCGCGAGCCAGCCCTGCGCCACCAGCTCTGCATAGGCATTTTCCACCGTCGAGCGTGATACTCCCAGCTCCTGGGCCCAGGTCCGGCTGGAGGGCAATCTGGTGCCAGGCTTGAGTTCGCCTTTCTCAATTGCGTTTTTTAACTGACGGGCGATTTGCTGATAACGTGGCATTTATGGTCTGCTTTTTTGGCAACAATATGGCTCTCTGTTGCAGTCCATTATAGTGCTACATTGCGGGTCATCCAAACGAGGAGAAATACCATGACGACAATGTTACGCCAGCCCTATTACGAACTCAGTCCTGAAATCTATAACGCTCTGGTTCAGGCAAGCCAAGCGCTGGAAAACTGCGCGCTGGAACCTACGTTGACGGAACTGATTTACCTGCGGGTCTCGCAAATCAACGGCTGCGCCTTTTGTCTGGAAATGCACAGTAAAGCACTGCGCAAATCCGGTGTTGCGCAGGCCAAACTGGACGCACTGGCAGGCTGGCGGGTGAGTCACCACTTCAGCGAGCAGGAACGTGCGGCGCTGGCGTGGGCCGAATCGGTCACCCAGATTGCCACTACTCACGCCGAAGATGACGTTTATCTGCCGCTGCTAGACCATTTCAGCGCGAAAGAAATTAGCGACCTGACATTTGCCATTAGCCTGATGAACTGCTTTAACCGTCTGGCGGTGGGGATGCGCATGTGATTCTGCGCTGCCGGATGGCGACATAAATGCCTTATCCGGCCCGGGAAGTACTTTCCTGTAGGCCGGATTAGACGCGACGCGTCGCCATCCGGCAACCTGCGATGGTACATATCACTTCCCCCGCCACGCTCATCACCCAGCTCATCATCAATCTAAAATTCCCATATCTTGTATGGTTGAATCTTTTTAAAACTACATCTAGTATCTCTCCTATCAGGACACACACAACCCGACGCCCTCTATCGCGCCGATCCTTTATTTTTAAATGGAAACACGAATCATGCGCATTATTATTTACACTCGCAATAACTGTGTTCAGTGCCACGCCACCAAACGGGCAATGGAAAGCCGTGGTTTTGACTTTGAGATGGTAAACGTCGATTTACAACCCGATTTGGCTGATAGCCTGCGCGATCAAGGGTTTCGCCAGCTACCGGTCGTGGTCGCGGGTGAAACCAGTTGGTCAGGGTTTCGCCCGGACATGATCAACCGTCTGCATCCGGAACACCGTGTGGCCAGCGCATGAGTCAGCTCGTCTACTTCTCCAGCAGCTCCGAAAATACGCACCGCTTTATGCAGCGTCTGGGGCTGCCAGCCATCCGCATTCCGCTTAACGAACGCGAGCGGATCCGGGTAGACGAACCTTACATATTAATCGTGCCGTCCTACGGTGGCGGCGGCACTGCTGGCGCGGTCCCAAGACAGGTGATCCGCTTTTTAAACGATACGCACAACCGGGCGTTAATCCGTGGAGTGATCGCCTCCGGCAATCGTAATTTCGGTGACGCCTACGGTCGCGCGGGTGATGTCATCTCACAAAAATGCGGTGTGCCGTGGCTCTATCGCTTTGAGCTGATGGGCACCCAAAGCGATATCGACAACGTTCGAAAAGGAGTGAGCGAATTTTGGCAACGACAACCGCAGAACGTGTAATGCAGCCAACGCTGGATTATCACGCCCTGAACGCCATGCTGAATCTGTACGATAAAGCCGGGCGCATTCAGTTCGACAAAGACCATCAGGCGGTGGAGGCTTTCTTTGCCTCCCACGTCCGCCCAAACTCGATGGCGTTTGCCAGCCAGCAGGAGCGCCTGGAAACGTTGGTGGATGAAGGCTATTACGATGCCAGCGTGTTAGCCCGCTACGATCGCGCGTTCGTGCTGAAGCTATTCAACCACGCCCACGCCAGCGGATTCCGTTTCCAGACGTTCCTCGGCGCATGGAAGTTCTACACCAGCTATACGCTGAAAACGTTCGACGGTAAGCGCTATCTCGAAGACTTTGAGGATCGGGTCACAATGGTGGCGCTCACGCTGGCGCAGGGCGATGAAACGCTCGCGATGCAGCTGACCGATGAAATGCTTTCCGGGCGCTTTCAGCCCGCCACACCAACCTTTTTAAACTGCGGAAAACAGCAACGCGGTGAGCTGGTCTCCTGCTTCCTGTTGCGTATTGAAGACAACATGGAGTCTATTGGTCGGGCGGTCAACTCCGCACTTCAGCTCTCCAAACGCGGCGGCGGCGTGGCATTTTTACTCTCCAACCTGCGCGAGGCAGGAGCGCCCATAAAGCGCATTGAGAACCAGTCATCTGGGGTGATCCCAGTAATGAAAATGCTGGAAGATGCGTTTTCTTATGCGAATCAACTCGGGGCACGTCAGGGTGCGGGGGCGGTGTATCTGCACGCACACCATCCGGATATTTTACGTTTTCTCGATACCAAGCGCGAAAACGCCGACGAGAAAATCCGCATCAAAACGCTCTCGCTTGGCGTGGTGATCCCGGATGTTACCTTTCAACTGGCGAAAGAAAATGCCCGAATGGCGCTGTTCTCACCGTATGACGTGGAACGGATTTACGGCAAACCGTTCGGTGATATCGCCGTGAGTGAGCGGTATGACGAACTGGTTGCCGACGAACGTGTGCGCAAAAAATTCATTAACGCCCGCGATTTCTTCCAGCGGCTGGCCGAGATCCAGTTTGAGTCTGGCTATCCTTACATCATGTTTGAAGATACGGTGAATCGCGCCAATCCGATTGCCGGTCGGATCAATATGAGCAACCTGTGCTCGGAGATTTTGCAGGTTAACAGTGCCTCTACCTACGATGAAAATCTCAATTACGCACAGACCGGGCACGATATTTCCTGCAATCTCGGCTCGTTAAACATTGCCCATACCATGGATTCACCCGACTTTGGTCGTACCGTGGAAACGGCGGTTCGTGGCTTAACCGCCGTTTCGGACATGAGCCATATCCGCAGCGTGCCCTCGATTGAGACCGGAAACAGCGCGTCGCACGCAATTGGTCTTGGGCAGATGAATCTGCACGGGTATCTGGCGCGGGAGGGGATCGCCTACGGTTCGCCGGAAGGGCTGGATTTCACCAATCTCTATTTCTACACCATCACCTGGCATGCGCTGAATACGTCAATGAAGATCGCCCGCGAGCGCGGTCAAACCTTTGCCGGATTCAAACAGTCGCGCTACGCCAGCGGCGAATATTTTAACCAGTATCTGCAGGGCGACTGGCAGCCAAAAACCGACAAGGTTCGCACGCTGTTTGCCGCCAGCGGCATTACGCTGCCGACGCGCGAGATGTGGTCACAGCTGCGTGAAGATGTGATGCGCTACGGCATTTATAACCAGAATTTACAGGCGGTTCCCCCCACCGGTTCTATCTCCTACATCAATCATGCCACGTCAAGCATTCACCCGATCGTGTCGAAAGTGGAGATTCGCAAAGAGGGCAAAACCGGGCGCGTTTACTACCCTGCCCCGTTTATGACCAATGAGAATCTGGCCTTGTATCAGGATGCCTACGAGATCGGTCCACAAAAAATCATTGATACCTACGCAGAAGCAACACGCCATGTCGATCAGGGGCTTTCACTGACGCTCTTTTTCCCCGATACCGCCACCACGCGTGATATCAATAAAGCGCAGATTTACGCCTGGCGTAAGGGCATCAAATCCCTGTACTACATCCGACTACGCCAGTTGGCGCTGGAAGGCACCGAAATAGAAGGCTGCGTGTCATGCGCGCTGTAAGGAGGAGAAAATGACATTATCCCGCGTGAGCGCCATCAACTGGAACAAGATTGAGGATGATAAAGATCTTGAGGTATGGAACCGTCTGACCAGTAACTTCTGGCTCCCGGAAAAGGTCCCGCTCTCCAATGACATTCCGGCCTGGCAAACGTTGAACGCCGCCGAACAGCAGTTAACAATCCGCGTTTTTACCGGGCTGACGTTGCTCGACACCATTCAGAATGTTGCCGGAGCACCAGCGTTAATGGCTGATTCGTTAACACCGCATGAAGAGGCGGTGCTGTCGAATATCAGCTTTATGGAGGCGGTGCACGCCCGTTCATACAGCTCAATTTTCTCCACCCTTTGCCAGACCAAAGATGTGGATGCAGCCTACGCCTGGAGTGAAGAAAATACCCCACTCCAGCGCAAAGCGCAGATCGTTTTGACACATTACGCCAGCGACGAACCGTTGAAGAAAAAAATAGCCAGCGTGTTTCTGGAATCCTTCCTGTTCTATTCCGGCTTCTGGTTACCGATGTATTTTTCCAGCCGCGGAAAATTGACCAATACAGCCGATCTTATTCGCCTGATTATTCGTGATGAGGCCGTTCATGGGTATTACATTGGTTATAAATATCAAAAAGGTCTGGAGCATATTTCCGAGTCCGCACGCGAGGAGTTAAAGAACTTTGCCTTCGATCTGCTGATGGAATTGTATGATAACGAAGCGCGCTATACGGAAGAATTGTATGCAGAAACAGGCTGGGTGGATGACGTCAAAGCCTTCCTTTGCTACAACGCCAATAAGGCATTGATGAATTTGGGGTATGAGGCGCTATTTCCACCTGAAATGGCGGAGGTTAACCCGGCAATCCTTGCCGCGCTGTCGCCCAACGCTGACGAAAACCACGATTTCTTCTCGGGTTCTGGCTCATCCTATGTGATGGGAAAAGCGGTCGAAACCGAAGACGACGACTGGAATTTCTAGCAATCAATTCTGCGGGAAATACCGTACATTTTTCGCGGAAATATTTTAACAGGATCACACTTTTGTCGTGCAAATATAATTGTGTGATCTACACTCAATATCAGCCGCATTATTCGCCTGCATTCCAGCAATTCAGGCGATTTTTCATTGGCATTTACAAAAAATATTAACCCGCCCGCATTCGCGCTCAGCCCTTATATCACGGGAAGTCCCGCCGCCTGGCCTTCGGCAATATTCATGCCACAACCAAATTCAGGGTTGTCTCAGATTCTCAGTATGTTAGGGTAGAAAAAGGTCACTATTTCCATCAGGTAATATATCGATATAAACAAATAACAGGAATCATTCTATTGCATGGCAATTAAATTAGAAGTTAAAAATCTCTATAAGATATTTGGAGAGCATCCCCAGAGAGCCTTCAAATATATTGAAAAAGGACTTTCAAAAGGGCAGATTCTGGATAAAACGGGGCTATCGCTTGGCGTTAAGAACGCCAGTCTGGCCATTGAAGAAGGCGAGATATTTGTCATCATGGGATTATCCGGTTCGGGTAAATCCACAATGGTACGCCTTCTCAATCGCCTGATTGAACCCACCCGCGGACAGGTATTGATTGACGGCGTAGACATCGCCCGGATATCCGATGCTGAGCTTCGCGAGGTGCGCAGAAAAAAGATTGCGATGGTGTTCCAGTCCTTTGCCCTGATGCCGCACATGACGGTTCTCGACAATACGGCATTCGGTATGGAATTAGCCGGCGTAGGTGCGGATGAACGTCGTGAAAAAGCGTTAGATGCGCTGCGTCAGGTTGGTCTGGAGAATTATGCTCACGGTTACCCGGATGAACTTTCCGGGGGGATGCGCCAGCGTGTGGGCCTCGCCCGCGCATTAGCCATTAACCCTGACATCTTATTAATGGATGAGGCCTTCTCAGCCCTCGACCCATTAATTCGTACTGAGATGCAGGATGAGCTGGTAAAACTACAGGCGAAGCATCAACGCACCGTGGTCTTTATATCGCATGACCTCGACGAAGCTATGCGTATTGGCGACAGAATTGCCATTATGCAAAACGGTGAAGTGGTCCAGGTCGGCACGCCGGATGAAATCCTGAATAATCCAGCCAATGATTATGTACGCACCTTCTTCCGCGGCGTTGATATTAGCCAGGTCTTCAGTGCGAAAGATATTTCACGCCGTAGCCCCGAGGGTTTAATTCGTAAAACGCCCGGGGTGGGTCCACGTTCAGCGCTGCAATTATTGCAGGACAAAGATCGCGAATATGGTTACGTGATCGAACGCGGCAATAAATTCGTTGGCGTTGTCTCTATCGACTCATTAAAAACAGCGTTAAGTCAGGCGCAAGGTATTGAAGCGGCATTGATCGATGAGCCGTTAGCCGTAGATGCACAAACCCCTCTCAGCGAGTTGCTTTCTCATGTCGGTCAGGCCCCGTGCGCGGTGCCGGTTGTAGATGAGGAACAGCAGTATGTGGGCGTCATTTCAAAACGCATGCTGTTACAGGCTTTAGATCGTGAGGGGGTAAACAATGGCTGATCAAACTAATCCGTGGGACACCACACCAGCGGCCGACAGTGCCGCACAAAATGCCGATGCATGGAGTACGCCATCAGGCGCGCCCACTGACGGCGGTGGCGCGGACTGGCTGACCAGTGCACCCGCGCCGGCACCAGAGCATTTCAATATTATGGATCCGTTCCATAAAACGCTGATCCCGCTGGACAGTTGGGTCACAGAGGGGATCGACTGGGTCGTTACCCATTTCCGTCCGGTCTTCCAGGGCATTCGTGTCCCGGTGGATTACATTCTCAACGGCTTTCAACAGCTGCTGTTAGGTATGCCAGCCCCGGTAGCGATTATCCTGTTCGCGCTGATTGCCTGGCAGATTTCCGGCGTGGGGATGGGCGTTGCTACGCTGATTTCCTTAATTGCCATCGGTGCCATCGGCGCGTGGTCGCAGGCCATGATAACCCTGGCGCTGGTGTTGACCGCATTGCTGTTCTGCGTGGTTATCGGTCTGCCGATGGGAATCTGGTTGGCGCGCAGTCCACGGGCAGCAAAAATTGTTCGCCCGCTGCTGGACGCCATGCAAACCACACCCGCGTTTGTCTATCTGGTGCCGATTGTCATGCTGTTCGGTATTGGTAACGTCCCGGGCGTAGTGGTGACGATTATCTTCGCCCTGCCGCCAATCGTGCGTCTGACTATTCTGGGGATTAACCAGGTGCCAGCCGATCTGATTGAAGCCTCGCGCTCGTTTGGCGCCAGCCCGCGTCAGATGCTGTTTAAAGTGCAGCTCCCGCTGGCAATGCCCACCATTATGGCTGGGGTTAACCAGACGCTGATGCTGGCGCTCTCAATGGTCGTCATCGCGTCGATGATTGCCGTCGGCGGACTGGGCCAGATGGTTCTGCGCGGAATCGGTCGTCTGGATATGGGGCTTGCCACCGTCGGCGGGGTTGGGATTGTGATCCTCGCCATCATCCTGGATCGCCTGACGCAGGCCGTTGGTCGCGACTCGCGTAGTCGTGGCAACCGTCGCTGGTACACCACCGGTCCCATTGGGCTTATCACTCGCCCATTCACGAAGTAATTCACCCGTTGCCCGGTGGCGCATTGCTTACCGGGCCTACAATTCATTAACTTGCACAAAATCATTCAGGATGAAGTGTAATAAGGAACAACGATGCGACAGAAAGTAATTATTGCCACAGCGTTTGCCACCCTTGTCTCCACCAGCACTTTCGCTGCCGACCTGCCGGGCAAAGGCATCACCGTACAGCCAATCCAGAGCACTATCTCTGAAGAATCCTTCCAGACGCAATTAGTCGCCCGTGCGCTGGAGAAACTGGGTTACACCGTTAACAAAACCAGCGAAGTTGACTACAACGTCGGCTATACCTCCATTGCCTCTGGCGATGCAACTTTTACCGCCGTGAACTGGCAGCCGCTGCATGATGATATGTACGCCGCTGCGGGCGGAGACAAAAAGTTTTATCGCGAGGGGGTATTCGTTACAGGTGCCGCACAGGGTTATCTGATCGACAAGAAAACCGCTGAGCAGTATAAAATCACCAATATCGCCCAGTTAAAAGATCCGAAGATCGCCAAAATCTTTGACACCAACGGCGACGGAAAAGCCGATATGATGGGCTGTTCACCGGGCTGGGGCTGTGAAGCAGTAATCAACCACCAGAACAAAGCTTTCGATCTGGAAAAAACCGTCGAGGTCAGCCACGGTAACTATGCGGCGATGATGGCCGACACCATTACCCGCTTCAAAGAAGGTAAACCCATTATTTACTACACCTGGACACCGTACTGGGTCAGCGACGTAATGAAGCCGGGTAAAGATGTGGTCTGGCTGCAGGTACCGTTCTCTTCCCTGCCAGGCGAGCAGAAAGATATTGATACCAAACTGCCAAACGGTGCCAACTACGGCTTCCCGGTGAACACTATGCATATTGTCGCCAATAAAGCCTGGGCGGAGAAAAACCCGGCTGCGGCGAAACTGTTTGCCATCATGAAGCTGCCGCTGGCGGATATCAACGCACAGAACGCAATGATGCACGACGGGAAAGCGTCTGAAGCCGACGTGCAGGGTCACGTTGACGGCTGGATCAAAGCCCACCAGCAGCAGTTTGACGGCTGGGTGAACGAAGCGCTGGCCGCGCAGAAATAATCCACTCACAGGCCTGATGAGTGTAGCGCCATCAGGCCTGTAACCGCATAAATGCCGGATGGTGGCGAGATGCACCTAATCCGGCCTATCCTCCTTCCCCCAATCGCACAATCCATCACTCAACAAATCAGCAACATTTAATCACTTCCGTTATGATTGTTTTCTGCAACCCATTACTCAGTTGAAAACAATGACGAAAACCACTCAGGGACTTAGCCCTTCGCTGATCCTGTTAATGTCTATCGCCACCGGCCTTGCCGTCGCCAGTAACTATTATGCGCAACCGCTACTTGATACCATTGCGCGTAACTTTTCGCTATCTGCCAGTACTGCCGGGTTTATCGTCACCGCGGCCCAACTCGGCTACGCCGCTGGTCTGCTGTTTTTAGTCCCGCTTGGCGATATGTTCGAACGTCGGATGCTGATCGTCTCCATGACGTTGCTCGCGGCTGGTGGCATGCTGATTACCGCCAGCAGTCAGTCACTGAGTATGCTGATCCTCGGCACCGCTCTGACCGGACTGTTCTCGGTAGTCGCACAGATTTTAGTTCCGCTGGCGGCGACACTTGCCACGCCAGACAAGCGCGGTAAAGTTGTCGGCACGATTATGAGCGGCCTGCTGTTGGGCATTCTGCTGGCACGCACCGTAGCGGGATTACTGGCCAATTTGGGCGGCTGGCGCACCGTGTTTTGGGTGGCATCGGTATTAATGGCGCTGATGGCGATTGCGCTGTGGCGCGGTCTGCCGAAGATGAAATCAGAAACGCATCTTAACTACCCGCAACTTCTGGGTTCGGTATTCAGCCTGTTTATCCACGATAAACTGCTGCGTACCCGCGCGATGCTGGGCTGTCTGACCTTTGCCAATTTCAGTATCCTATGGACATCAATGGCGTTTTTGCTCGCCGCACCGCCGTTTAACTATTCAGAAGGCATGATTGGTCTGTTCGGTCTGGCGGGTGCCGCAGGTGCATTAGGCGCACGTCCGGCAGGCGGTTTTGCCGATAAGGGTAAATCCCACCTGACCACAACTATGGGGCTGCTATTACTGCTGCTCTCCTGGCTTGCTATTTGGCTTGGGCACACTTCCGTCCCCATGCTGATTATCGGCATTCTGGTGCTGGATCTCACCGTTCAGGGCGTACACATCACCAACCAGACGGTTATCTATCGCATTCATCCTGACGCGCGTAATCGCCTGACCGCCGGATACATGACCAGCTATTTTATTGGCGGAGCGGCGGGTTCGCTGATTTCAGCCTCCGCCTGGCAGCATGCCGGGTGGGCTGGAGTTTGTCTGGCAGGTACGACCGTTGCCATACTCAACCTGGTGGTCTGGTGGCGAGGTTTTCACCGTCAGGAAGCCGTAAATTAAGCGTATAGTGCATGTTTACCGCTGATTGGGCTCCACAGGGTGTTAAGGAGCCCATCAGTCTGCTAAGGTTATAACTCATTGAACCAAGTTATATTAATTTCGGTAATGAAACCTATAACCCTATGGAAAGCCCTGTACCCCAGTCTGAATCCTGTTCGGCAACGTTAACAGAAGGATTCAAAGACAGCCTGCCAATAGTCATCAGCTATATTCCGGTCGCTTTTGCATTTGGTCTCAATGCCACTCGCCTTGGCTTTACGCCGGTTGAAAGCGTCTTTTTCTCCTGCATTATCTATGCGGGAGCCAGCCAGTTTGTCATTACCACCATGCTCGCTGCGGGCAGTTCGCTGTGGGTCGCCGCCCTTACCGTCATGGCCATGGATGTCCGCCATGTTTTGTACGGCCCTTCCCTGCGCAGCCGAATAGCCCAGCGACTGAGTAAACCCAAAAGTGCACTGTGGGCTTTTGGCCTTACCGATGAAGTCTTTGCCGCCGCAACGGCAAAACTGGTCCGGGATAATCGGCGCTGGAGTGAAAACTGGATGATCGGCATCGCACTGTGCTCCTGGGCCTCCTGGGTGTTTGGTACGGTGATCGGCGCGTTTTCCGGCAGTGGTTTACTTAAGGATTACCCGGCGGTTGAAGCGGCACTGGGATTCATGCTCCCGGCGCTGTTTATGAGCTTCCTGCTCGCGTCATTCCAACGTAAACAAGCGCTCTGCGTGACTGCCTCCCTGGCCGGGGCGCTGGCTGGCGTCATGCTGTTTTCCATACCTGCCGCTATCCTTGCAGGTATTGTCTGCGGATGCCTGACGGCGCTCATCCAGTCATTTTGGCAGGGAGGTCCTGATGAGCTATGAGGTTCTGCTACTTGGCCTGTTGGTCGGCTGCGTTAATTACTGTTTTCGCTATTTGCCACTCCGTCTTGGGGTGGGCAATGTTCGCCCGACGAAGCGCGGCGCGACAGGCATATTACTCGACACTATTGGCATTGCATCTATTTGCGCCCTGCTGGTGGTGTCTACCGCGCCAGAAGTGATGCACGACGCTCGTCGGTTCGTGCCTACGCTGGTGGGGTTTGTCATACTGGGCGCAAGCTTCTATAAGACCCGCAGCATCATCATTCCAACGTTACTGAGTGCTCTGGGCTATGGATTAGCCTGGAAAATGCTTGTTGGCTTATAGATAAAAACAATCATTTTAAAGAAATAATACATTTACTTTATTTGTCACTGTCGTTACTATATCGGCTGAAATTAATGAGGTTATACCCAAATGGATAGTTCGTTTACGCCCATTGAACAAATGCTAAAATTTCGCGCCAGCCGCTACGAAGAGTTCCCTTATCAGGAAGTGCTTCTGACTCGCCTATGCATGCACATGCAGGGCAAGCTGCTGGAAAACCGCAATAAGATGCTGAAAGCTCAAGGGATTAACGAGACGTTGTTTATGGCGTTGATTACGCTGGAGTCTCAGGAAAACCACAGTATTCAGCCTTCTGAACTGAGTTGCGCGCTTGGCTCGTCACGCACTAACGCTACCCGCATTGCGGATGAGTTAGAAAAACGTGGCTGGATCGAACGTCGTGAAAGCGATAACGATCGCCGCTGTCTGCATCTGCAATTGACCGAGAAAGGCCATGCTTTTTTGCAAGAGGTGTTACCGCCTCAGCATAACTGCCTGCATCAGCTCTGGTCGTCTCTTAGCACCACCGAAAAAGATCAGCTTGAGCAAATTACCCGTAAACTTCTGACCCGTCTTGATCAGATGGAGCAGGATGGCGCGGTGTTAGAAGCGCTGCGCTAACGCGCCGACTCGCTCAGAAATCCAGATTTATAAATGAAAAAACCGACAGGCCAGCACGCATACTGCTGGCCTGTCTGATAAACAGGTCGGCTCAGCCGATGTGAAAAAAATAAGATCGTGGAGAACAACATGAGCGCAAATGCGGAGACTCAAACCCCGCAGCAACCGGTCAAGAAGAATGGCAAACGTAAAAGTATGCTGCTCCTTCTGACCTTGCTCTTTATTATCATTGCCGTGGCATATGGGATTTATTGGTTTTTAGTACTTCGTCATGTCGAAGAGACAGACGATGCGTACGTGGCAGGGAACCAGGTTCAAATCATGGCTCAGGTATCAGGCAGCGTGACGAAAGTCTGGGCTGATAACACTGACTTTGTAAAACAAGGCGATGTGCTGGTCACCCTCGACCAGACAGACGCAAAGCAGGCATTTGAAAAAGCCAAAACTGCGCTGGCTTCCAGCGTGCGTCAGACGCACCAGTTGATGATCAACAGCAAGCAGTTACAGGCAAGCATTGAAGTGCAGAAAACCGCACTGGCGCAGGCACAAAGCGACTTTAATCGCCGAGTTCCGCTGGGCAATGCCAACCTGATTGGCCGCGAAGAGCTGCAACACGCTCGTGATGCCGTCGCCAGCGCTCAGGCCCAGCTTGATGTCGCGATCCAACAATATAATGCTAACCAGGCGATGATTCTGGGTAGCAAGCTGGAAGATCAACCCGCTGTGCAACAGGCTGCTACCGAAGTGCGCAATGCCTGGCTGGCGCTGGAACGTACCAGAATTGTCAGCCCAATGACCGGTTATGTATCCCGTCGCGCCGTACAGCCTGGTGCACAAATTAGCCCAACCACGCCGCTGATGGCGGTTGTTCCGGCCACTAACCTGTGGGTAGATGCCAACTTCAAAGAAACACAGCTCGCGCACATGCGTATCGGCCAACCGGCGACCGTTATCAGCGATATTTACGGCGATGACGTAAAATATACCGGTAAAGTTGTCGGTCTCGATATGGGTACGGGCAGCGCCTTCTCCCTGCTGCCAGCGCAGAACGCAACCGGCAACTGGATCAAAGTCGTCCAGCGTCTGCCGGTACGTATCGAACTGGATGCACAGCAACTGGCACAGCATCCATTACGTATTGGTTTGTCTACGCTGGTTACGGTAGATACCTCAAATCGTGACGGACAAATTCTGGCAAGCCAGGTTCGTACCACGCCGGTATCAGAAAGTAATGCACGTGAAATCAACCTTGCTCCGGTCAATAAGATGATCGAAGAGATCGTGCGGGCCAACGCGGGCTAATTCAAAGGTGCGTGTGATGCAACAGCAAAAACCGCTGGAAGGCGCGCAGCTCGTCATTATGACGATCGCGCTGTCCCTGGCGACATTCATGCAGGTGCTGGACTCCACCATTGCTAACGTGGCGATCCCCACTATCGCCGGGAACCTCGGCTCTTCACTGAGCCAGGGAACCTGGGTGATCACCTCATTCGGGGTGGCGAACGCTATCTCTATTCCGATCACCGGCTGGCTGGCAAAACGCTTTGGCGAAGTAAGACTCTTTATGTGGTCAACTATCGCCTTCGTCATTGCGTCATGGGCATGCGGGATGTCCACCAGCCTGAACATGCTGATTTTCTTCCGCGTAATCCAGGGTATTGTTGCCGGTCCATTAATTCCGCTTTCACAGAGCCTGTTACTGAATAACTATCCACCCGCCAAGCGTTCCATCGCCCTCGCGCTATGGTCGATGACGGTGATTGTTGCCCCGATATGTGGTCCTATTCTTGGGGGCTATATCAGCGACAACTATCACTGGGGCTGGATATTTTTTATCAACGTGCCAATCGGGGCTGTGGTGGTATTGATGACCCTGCAAACCCTGCGCGGTCGGGAAACCAAAACCGAGCAGCGGCGCATTGACGCCATTGGTCTGGCACTGCTGGTCATCGGTATCGGCAGTTTGCAGATTATGCTCGACCGCGGCAAAGAGCTGGACTGGTTCGCCTCGCAGGAGATTATCATCCTGACGGTGGTCGCCGTTGTCGCTATCAGCTTCCTGATCGTCTGGGAGCTTACCGACGAGCACCCCATTGTCGATCTCTCGCTGTTTAAGTCGCGCAACTTTACCATCGGCTGTCTGTGTATCAGTCTGGCCTATATGCTCTACTTCGGCGCAATCGTCCTGCTGCCGCAGCTGCTGCAGGAGGTATACGGCTATACGGCAACCTGGGCTGGTCTGGCGTCAGCGCCGGTTGGGGTGATTCCGGTGATCCTGTCGCCGATTATCGGCCGCTTCGCGCACAAGCTGGATATGCGTCGGCTGGTGACGTTTAGTTTTATTATGTACGCCGTCTGTTTCTACTGGCGTGCGTGGACGTTCGAGCCGGGTATGGACTTTGGCGCATCGGCCTGGCCGCAGTTTATTCAGGGGTTCGCGGTAGCCTGCTTCTTTATGCCGCTAACCACCATTACGCTGTCCGGTTTACCGCCTGAACGTCTGGCAGCGGCATCCAGCTTGTCGAACTTTACGCGAACGCTGGCAGGTTCCATCGGTACATCGATTACGACGACAATGTGGACGAACCGCGAGTCGCTGCACCATGCTCAGCTAACGGAATCTGTTAACCCCTACAACCCAAATGCACAGGCTATGTACGATAAGCTGCAGGATTTAGGGATGACGCACCAGCAGGCTTCAGGTTGGATAGCTCAGCAGATCACCAATCAGGGGCTGATTATTTCCGCTAACGAAATCTTCTGGATGTCGGCGGGGATATTCCTGGTCCTGCTTGGCCTGGTGTGGTTCGCCAAACCGCCCTTCGGTGCGGGCGGCGGCGGCGGTGGCGCACACTAACTATCTGATAAAAGGGATCTGCGGATCCCTTTTTTATTAGACCTACAATCAGAAGTAATATTTGAATCTCAGACGCCCGCCGTAACGCGCATCTTCGCTGTTATCACCATTATTCGGATTGGCCTCTACCCATGAAGCATAGGCGCCGAGGTAGATGTTAAAGTTTTTCATATCCATCACATTGGGGAATAAATATGAGGCATGAATAGTGTGAATGTCATAATTGCCGTGATCGGTGATCCAGCAATCATCCTCACAAACGGCATCGATATTGGTAGCATTGAAGGCTTCGATTTTGTTATGCGCATAGATATAACCCAGTTCAAATCGATGCCACAACGCATTCACCCCAGCGGTAAAATCTGTCTCATCGGTCGCATCCATATAGGCGGTATTCAGGTTAATCACTGCGCCATCTTCCGGGTCCGTTTTTTGACCATTCCAGGTCATGGTAAAACCATAGCCCGTACGATCTGACTGATCGATCCACGTCCCATTTTGGTAATAGCCGTAGGCGTTGTTAACGACGTTACTTTCCATCGCTATCGCCGTTGAAAAACGCCCGTTTTGCCAGGCGATAACCGGACGGACGTAAGCCACGTTTTTATCGTTGGTTAAATCCATTCCGTGGTACTGCTTCTCGGTATATAACGTACTGCCATTTTCCAGCAATGTGTTAACTTCGAAATACCAGTTGTCGATGGTTTTGCTCAGCAGGAAGTTACCCCCGCTGTCGCTACGTCCCCGTCCTTCTTTCATCATATAGATATAGCCGTAACCGTCACTGTAGAGATCGTTCGCTGTATTCCCCGAATATTCAACAAACGTATCCTGATTCAGCGGGAACATATCGTAGGCTTCAAAACGACCAACCTTAATTTTCCAGTCATTCTCACGACCAAAGAAGAAAACGGCATCATCGAGGTTCATTTTTCCGGTCAAGTCCGCCAGAGGCTGTACCGAGAACCCTGCAAAATTACCGTTGTCCTTCCGCTGGTAGCCGTCAAAGCCCAGCAACAGGCGTCCGTTAATATCCCAGCGTTCATTGGTTCCTGGTGCCCAATCTTTATTCGCTGACGTTCTCGTCGATGTCAGGCTACCGGAACGGCTTGCCGCATCCATATTAAATTCGACATCGCCATAGAACTTAATATCGCTGAAGCCGGATAATGTCAGCTTAGGCGGAGTTTCACCTGCTGCAATCGGCTCGGCAGACTGGACATTCACCGTCGGCGTAGCGGTGACCTGCTGCTGCTTCAGCGAGCGAATTTGCGCCTCAGCATCGGATGCCCGTTTTTCGGCATTAACAACACGTTGCTCCAGTTCAGCCAGACGCTGCTCAATAGTGATATTATTTGCTGCCCAAAGGTTATGAGAAAAGCAAGCACCGATCATCAGCGCCAAATATTTAGCCTTCATTTTCATCCCTAAAGTTTAATGTATACCAGATAAGATTTGATAAAAAACCTATCTACCGGCTATTAAAAGAGTCTTGTTATTACCCGGATATCTGGCGTATTCCATTATGTTTTTCTATTAATTATTTATGTTTTTTAGTTTATGTGATCAATACACTCTGGCATCGTTAATTATCCGCCTCATTCTGTTTGCCAGATCACATTTTATTATTTAACAGGTCAGGTATCACTTAAATTATAATATATTCCCACCGCAAATATAATAAACACACATTATATTAAGCAATAAAAAACCCCGGACATAAACCGGGGTTAATATAAATACTGGAACAGCTAATCAATAAGACTAAATATGCAGTTCCTGCAGTTTCTCTTTCGGTAGCGCCAGCTCTTCATTGCTGTTCACGCGTACATCACGCTCCAGAATATGACGCGCGATATCCTGTGCTTCGCTAAGAGAGTGCATCTGATACGTACCGCACTGGTAAACGTTCAGCTCCGGGATCTGGTTCTGATCCTGTACTTTCAGCACGTCCGCCATTGCCGCTTTCCACGCGTCGGCTACACGCTGTTCGTCCGGCGTACCAATCAGGCTCATGTAGAAGCCGGTACGGCATCCCATCGGAGAGATATCGATAATCTCAACGCCGTTACCGTTAAGGTGGTTACGCATAAAACCTGCAAACAGGTGTTCCAGCGTATGGATACCTTTCTCAGGCATCACTTCTTTGTTCGGAATGCAGAAACGCAGATCAAACACGGTGATTGCGTCGCCATGCGGGGTGTTCATCGTTTTTGCAACCCGGACCGCGGGAGCTTCCATCCGGGTGTGATCGACAGTAAAACTATCTAACAACGGCATTTAGCCACCTCCGATAAATTTTTTAAAAATAATCTGAACTCTTTGTTCCGGGGCGAGTCTGAGTATATGAAAGACGCGCATTTGTTATCATCATCCCTGTTTTCAGAGATGAAATTTTGGCCACTCCCGAGTGGCCTTTTTCTTTTGTATCAAGCGTGCTTTTCCAGCCACACGCTAAACGGCTCAGTATCAGCCGCTTCGATCTCCTGCTGACGACGCTTTGAAGCCTCGGTTTCAGCAATAAATTCAGCTTCCTGCACTATTTCTAACGGCTCTTCACGCAGCAGATTTCGGTAAGCCTCACCCAGCGCTTTGCCCGTGCCGCCAATGCCTTCATCAATCATAGACCGTAGGATCCGGGCAGAGAAAGTCAGTTCAGGATTGTCAAAACAGGCAACCAGTTCATCACAGACCTTCTGATACTCCTCTCCTCCATCGATGCTGTCCAGCGTTTGTGCCACGCGTTTCAGATCGCGGAACAAATCTTTCCCAACCTTAGGCAGCGGGAACTGGGCTGTTTCACAGCCAATACCTAACGTCAGCCCAGGCTTACGCCCTTCGAGAATCACGCGATTCCAGTTTTTACGCGTACACAGCAATTCATCGCTACTCATTTCCGGGGCATCAGCCAGCGCACACCAGACCATAAACAGATCGAGGAAGCGCACCTGCTGCTCGTCCACGCCGATAGGCGAGAACGGATTGATATCCAGCGAGCGTACTTCGATGTACTCGATACCGCCACGCAGAAGCGCATCTGATGGCGTTTCTCCACGACGAGTGACGCGTTTCGGGCGAATAGGCGCATACAGCTCATTTTCAATCTGCAGAACGTTGCTGTTGATTTGCAGACGCTTACCGTCTTTCTCCAGACCGATCGCCGCGTACTCCTCGGAAGGCGTCTTAATCGCGCGCTTTAATCCTGCCACATACTCATGCAAATCGTTAAACGTAATTCCGAGATTGCTTTGCGACTTATTGGTATAGCCCAAGTCACTCAGGCGCAGCGACGTTGCGTACGGCAGGTAATACATCCCACAGTCGGTTTTTTCAAACGGCAGAGTTGTTGGTTTTCCTTGCAGGAATGAGGAACAAATGGCCGGAGAGGCACCAAACAAATACGGGATCACCCAACCAAAACGGTAGTAGTTGCGGATCAGACGGAAGTAGCCCGCGGAGATCTTCTCTTTAGCATCCTCACCTTCGGTTACACCGCATTTCGCCTGCCAGAAAGCCATAGGCAGCGAGAAGTTGTAGTGGACGCCCGAGATTGTCTGCATCAACGCGCCATAGCGGTTTTTGAGGCCTTCACGGTACAGCGTCTTCAGGCGACCGGTATTCGACGAACCATACTGCGCCAGTTCGATATCCTGACCTTCGGCAATATAGCAAGGCATGCTCAACGGCCACATACGCTCGTCGCCAAGGTTTCTGGCGGTATAACGATGTAAGTCGCGCATGAACGTGAGCATTTTCTCAATGTCGTCACCGGGTGGAGTAATGAACTCCAGCAATGCTTCGGCAAAGTCAGTGGTTATCCACTTATGCGTTAGCGCTGAGCCTAACACCTCAGGATGGCCTGTCGTTGCTAATGACCCATCTGCATTAACACGCAGCGTTTCGCGCTCCAGACCACGTTGAATCCCCTTTAATGCCTGAGGATGGTTTTCCAGCCAGGCCAGCGCCTGTGATACGTCCGGGATCAAATTGACCTCCCGCCTGTCAAAATCGTTTTAATTAGCATAATGGTATTGGTTACCCTGAAGGCTATCCCACAACACAATTAGTGCCACCACATAATGCCTTGTGTCGTAACCGCTGCGACAACAACATAGCGCAGCGCCTTGCCAAGGCATAAGAAAAAGAGAACTGGGCCCCACGAGATGCGCATCCACCCGGCTAACAGGCACAGCAAATCCCCCACAACCGGCATCCAGCTTAATAATAGTGTGACAGCGCCATAGCGCCGCAGCCAGCCAGTGGCTTTTTCTTGCCAGCGCGATGTTTTACGCAATGGAAAGAAACGCCCAAGGATAACGTTAGTTAACCCTCCAAGGCTATTACCCATTGTTGCTGTTAAGACTAAGACCCAGGGATGACTGACCCCGGAGACCAACAAAGCAACCAGAACAACTTCAGAATTACCGGGTAATAGCGTGGCACTGAGAAAACTGCTGGCAAACAGTGACAGGAGCGACAGTCCATCACTCACAATAACCGGACATCCACGGCATCCATTCCCGCGGCATGCGCCGCCTGTATTCCAAAATCGGCATCTTCAAACACGACGCAACGAGCCGGAACAACCCCCATACGTTCGGCACAAAGCAAAAACGTATCAGGAGCCGGTTTATGGTGCTGTACGTGATCGGCTGCGACTACAGCATCAAAATAGCGACGCAGACCAAGGTGAGCGAGCAGCGCTTCTGCAATTGCGCTTTCACTACCCGTACCTACCGACATAGGACGACGACCATGCCAGGCTTTCACGACATCAACCAACGGCAAAGGCTGGACGCTATCCAGCAGCATGCTTCTCACCTTGTCGGTTTTTTCACGTGCCAGTGCATGAGGATCAAGATCGGCATGGTTCAATTCAATTACCGACTGCGCAATACGCCACGTTGGGGAGCCATTGAGGGCGACCATGGCATGTTCATCAAACCGTAGTCCATAATGCCCCAATACCTCATGCCACGCCTTACGATGCGTAGGCTCGGTATCCAGGATGGTACCATCCATATCAAAAATCAAACCCGCATAACGTTCGTACATCGTCTTCTCACAAGCCGAGTGACCAGACGTTATTTTATCGTAATTGATTGATTTTGTCGCTGACAGCGAATTGAGGGGTGTTCAGAGAGTATGTGGAAATGATTTAGAGGGAGGGAGAAGATGGTGCATCCGGGAGGATTACTCACTCGTGTTCGCCCTGCGGGCCGTTGCTGAAGCAACGTTATCCTCCCTGGTGTTCGCGATTATCTCGCAGACCATGAAACAACAGTTTCGCTGTTATTTAGGAGAAGATGGTGCATCCGGGAGGATTCGAACCTCCGACCGCTCGGTTCGTAGCCGAGTACTCTATCCAGCTGAGCTACGGATGCATCGGGAAACTTGCTTTACTGCCGATACTGATACCGTGATAAGCGATATCAAGTAAGAGATGGTGCATCCGGGAGGATTCGAACCTCCGACCGCTCGGTTCGTAGCCGAGTACTCTATCCAGCTGAGCTACGGATGCATCGGGAAACTTGCTTTACTGCCGATACTGATACCGTGATAAGCGATATCAAGTAAGAGATGGTGCATCCGGGAGGATTCGAACCTCCGACCGCTCGGTTCGTAGCCGAGTACTCTATCCAGCTGAGCTACGGATGCATCAGGGAAACTTACTTTACTGCAGATTTGATATCGCTGCTAAAGCGATATCAAGTAATATGGTGCATCCGGGAGGATTCGAACCTCCGACCGCTCGGTTCGTAGCCGAGTACTCTATCCAGCTGAGCTACGGATGCAAATGGCGGTGAGGCGGGGATTCGAACCCCGGATGCAGCTTTTGACCGCATACTCCCTTAGCAGGGGAGCGCCTTCAGCCTCTCGGCCACCTCACCAACACGCCTCTTGCGAGTGCTTCGAAGAACTTGTTTCTGCTCATCGTCGCTGCGTGGCGCACATATTACTTTCTGGGACTTATAAGTCAAACAATTTTTCCAGAGCTTTTATCGTTTGCACATTTCACGCGCAATTAGTCTGCAAAAACGGCAAAAAGAGTGTTTTATCAACAGATAAATTGGCAATTTCCTGAAGGAGTGAGCAAACGGAAACTTCGCAGGAAAAGGCATTACGCGCAGTGGAATCGAAAAAATGGGGAAGACGAAGAAGAAAAGAGAAGAAAAAGGGTCACTCAATCAGGTTGCGCCTCACCAGAGAGGTGAGACGCGAAAACCTTAGTAACTGGACTGCTGGGATTTTTCAGCCTGGATACGCTGGTAGATCTCTTCACGATGGACAGAAACTTCTTTCGGGGCGTTTACGCCAATGCGCACCAGGTTGCCCTTCACCCCTAAAACTGTCACGGTGACCTCATCGCCTATCATGAGGGTCTCACCAACTCGACGAGTCAGAATCAGCATTCTTTGCTCCTTGAAAGATTAAAAGAGTCGGGTCTCTCTGTATCCCGGCATTATCCATCATATAACGCCAAAAAGTAAGCGATGACAAACACCTAAGTGTAAGCAGTCACGGCATCACATTCTGTTAAACCTAAGTTTAGCCGATATACACAACTTCAACCTGACTTTATCGTTGTCGATAGCGTTGATACAAACGCTGCGGATTGAAGTCCGCAGCGTCGACTTACGCTTATAATTATTACAGTTTTGCGCTGACCCAGCCTTTCACACTGGCTAACGCTGCAGGCAGAGCCGCTGCATCCGTACCACCGGCTTGCGCCATGTCCGGACGACCGCCACCCTTGCCGCCGACCTGCTGAGCGACCATTCCAACCAGTTCCCCTGCTTTCACGCGATCTGTCACGTCCTTAGACACACCCGCAATCAGAGAAACCTTACCTTCCACTACCGTTGCCAGAACGATAACGGTAGACCCCAGTTGATTTTTCAGATCATCAACCATGGTACGCAACATTTTCGGCTCAACGTCCGCGAGTTCGCTGACCAGCAGCTTCACGCCGTTGATATCAACCGCTTTGCTGGAAAGATTTGCACTCTCCTGCGCCGCAGCCTGTTCCTTCAATTGCTGCAATTCTTTTTCCAGTTGACGTGTACGCTCCAGCACGGAACGAACTTTGTCACCGATATTCTGGCTATCGCCTTTCAGCAGCTGCGCAATATCGCTTAAGCGATCGCTCTCAGCATGCACGGTTTGGATAGCACCTTCACCGGTTACGGCTTCAATACGACGAACGCCTGCCGCAGTACCTGACTCGGACACAATGCGGAACAGACCGATATCACCTGTACGGCTGGCGTGAGTACCGCCACACAGTTCGGTAGAGAAATCACCCATGCTCAGAACGCGCACATGGTCGTCATATTTCTCGCCAAACAGTGCCATTGCGCCTTTGGCTTTTGCCGCTTCGAGATCCATGATGTTCGTTTCAATCGGCAAGTTGCGACGGATTTGCGCGTTCACCAGATCTTCAACGGCACGGATTTCAGCAGGCTTCATTGCTTCGGTATGAGAGAAGTCGAAGCGCAGCAGTTTATCGTTAACCAACGAACCTTTCTGTGCCACATGTGTGCCCAGAACCTGGCGCAGCGCTGCGTGCATCAGGTGCGTTGCGGAGTGGTTCAAACGAATACGCGCACGACGGGCTTCATCCACATCAGCCTGTACCGCATCACCAATTTTCAGAGAACCCGCAGACAACTTGCCGATGTGACCAATGGCCTGGCCATATTTCTGCGTGTCGCTAACGGCAAACGCGAAGCCTGCGCCTTTCAGCTCACCCTTGTCGCCAACCTGACCACCAGATTCCGCATAGAACGGAGTCTGATCCAGTACGACAACGGCATCCTGATCTGCGTTAATTGCGTCTACCGCTTTACCATCAACAAACAGCGCGGTCACTTTGCCGTTCAGTTCCAGGTGCTCGTAGCCTTTAAATTCAGAGGCGCCATCAACGCGAATCATCGCATTGTAGTCTGCGCCGAAGCCGCTGGCTTCACGCGCACGACGGCGCTGTTCTTCCATTGCAGCTTCAAAGCCCGCTTCATCAACCTTAATGTTACGCTCGCGGCAAACGTCTGCCGTCAGGTCAACCGGGAAACCGTAGGTGTCATACAGACGGAATGCGGTTTCGCCATCCAGCGTATCGCCAGACAGTTTTGCCAGTTCTTCGTCCAGCAGCGCCAGACCACGCTCCAGAGTACGCGCAAACTGCTCTTCTTCGGTTTTCAGAACCTGTTCAACCATAGCCTGCTGACGCTTCAGTTCTTCACCTGCAGAGCCCATGACGTCCACCAACGGACCAACCAGCTTGTAGAAGAAGGTATCCTTCGCGCCCAGCATGTTGCCATGACGTACCGCGCGACGAATGATACGGCGCAGCACATAGCCACGGTTTTCATTCGACGGCACAACGCCATCGGCAATCAGGAATGCACAAGAACGGATATGGTCGGCGATAACACGCAGAGACTTGTTGCTCAGATCGGTTGCGCCAGTGACTTTCGCCACGGATTCGATCAATGAGCGGAACAGGTCGATTTCATAGTTGGAGTTAACGTGTTGCAGCACGGCCGCAATACGCTCCAGACCCATACCGGTATCCACGGACGGTTTCGGCAGCGGTTCCATGGTGCCGTCAGCCTGACGGTTGAACTGCATGAAGACGATGTTCCAGATCTCAATGTAGCGATCCCCATCTTCTTCTGCGCTTCCCGGAGGTCCACCCCAGATATGGTCGCCGTGGTCGTAGAAAATTTCTGTGCATGGACCGCAAGGACCGGTATCACCCATCTGCCAGAAGTTGTCTGAAGCATAAGCCGCACCTTTGTTATCACCGATACGGATGATACGTTCGCGCGGAATACCGACTTCTTTTTCCCAGATTTCATAGGCTTCATCGTCAGTTTCATAGACGGTTACCCACAGACGCTCTTTTGGCAGGGCAAACCAGTTTTCACCGGTCAGTAGTTCCCATGCATATTGAATAGCGTCGTGTTTGAAGTAATCGCCGAAGCTGAAGTTGCCCAGCATTTCGAAGAAAGTGTGGTGACGTGCAGTGTAACCGACGTTTTCCAGGTCATTGTGCTTACCGCCCGCACGTACACAACGCTGCGAGGTGGTTGCGCGGGAATAATTACGCTTGTCGAGGCCAAGGAAAACATCCTTGAACTGGTTCATCCCGGCGTTGGTAAACAACAAAGTAGGGTCATTGTTCGGTACCAGGGAGCTGCTGGCAACTACCTGGTGTCCTTTACTATGGAAAAAATCGAGAAACGCCTGACGGATCTCAGCGGTGCTCTTGCTCATAATTATCCTGAAGAAATCAAGCTAACGAAATGTCATTACCAGCATCGGCACGCAAACTGCGCCTCTGGCAATCGAAAAGTGGGAATAAGATAAGTTTTCTTTACTGGGAAGTAAAATCCCGTATGCGGTCAATCGTCAAAATTTCGCCATATTGCCTGAATATCTTCCATCAGATAGCCGCGATAGAGCAAAAAACGCTGGACCTTTATCTTATCTGAAAAATCGACAGGTAAAGGTTTACCGTACTTCCGAATGGCCTGCTCGCGTGCAAGCACTGCCCAGTCAACTTCGCACTCACGCATGGCCCGCTCGATAGCTTCACGTGCGATCCCTTTTTGGTTTAATTCCTGGCGCACTCGGGCTGGTCCATAACCTTTGCGGCTACGGCTGGCGATAAACTGCCGCACGAAACGATCATCATCCAGATAACGACTTTCAATACACCAGGCGATGACCTTGTCGTAATCCTCCGGCGTGGCATCAATTTCTTCTGGTCCATTTTTCCCCATCACCGGAGCGGCCAGCTTGCGCCGCAGTTCCTGCTCGCTGTGGTCGCGCATCGCCAGAATACGTACGGCGCGGTCAAGCAGTCGGGAATAAGCAGAACGGCGGGAAGTTGCTTCTGTCATAGTAAGCCTTCAGAAATGAAAAAGGGCTGCATGATATGCAGCCCTTTACTATATGTGATTCACAACATGCGATTCAAAACAGATTATCAGAAATCTTCGTTCGTTTCTTTTACGTCTTCGCCGCTGTCATCAACGGAGAAATCAGGCGTTGAATCCTGGTTATTGAGCAGTAACTCACGTAATTTCTTCTCAATTTCTTTCGCAGTTGCCGGGTTCTCTTTCAGCCAGTTGGTCGCATTCGCTTTACCCTGACCGATTTTCTCACCGTTATAGCTGTACCATGCACCGGCTTTTTCAATCAGCTTCTCTTTCACGCCCAGGTCAACCAGTTCGCCGTAGAAGTTGATGCCTTCACCGTAGAGGATCTGGAATTCAGCCTGTTTGAACGGCGCTGCAATTTTGTTTTTCACAACCTTAACGCGAGTTTCGCTGCCGACCACGTTGTCGCCTTCTTTCACCGCGCCAATACGACGGATATCCAGACGAACAGACGCATAGAATTTCAGGGCGTTACCACCGGTGGTGGTTTCCGGGTTACCGAACATAACGCCAATCTTCATACGGATCTGGTTGATGAAAATCAGCAGCGTGTTGGACTGCTTCAGGTTACCGGCCAGCTTACGCATCGCCTGGCTCATCATACGCGCCGCAAGGCCCATGTGAGAGTCGCCAATCTCGCCTTCGATTTCTGCCTTCGGCGTCAATGCGGCAACGGAGTCGACAACGATAACGTCAACCGCACCGGAGCGCGCCAGCGCATCACAGATTTCCAGCGCTTGTTCACCGGTATCCGGCTGAGAACACAGCAGGTTGTCGATATCAACGCCAAGCTTACGGGCATAGACCGGATCCAGCGCGTGTTCCGCATCGATAAATGCACAGGTTTTACCTTCACGCTGCGCAGCGGCAATAACCTGCAGGGTCAGCGTTGTTTTACCGGAGGATTCAGGCCCGTAGATTTCGACGATACGGCCCATTGGCAGACCGCCCGCGCCCAGTGCGATATCCAGAGAAAGCGAACCGGTGGAGATAGTTTCCACATCCATGGAACGGTCTTCACCCAGGCGCATGATGGAGCCTTTACCGAATTGCTTTTCGATCTGACCCAGCGCTGCCGCCAACGCTTTCTGTTTGTTTTCGTCGATAGCCATTAATTACTCCTGTCATGCCGCTTTCGGGTTAAACCGCGAAACGTGGTAGATAATGTTCTGTTGAGGCAATTATACTGTATGCTCATACAGTATCAAGTATTTTGTAGAAATTGTTGCCACAGGGTTTGTAACGCGTAGACGGTCGCCTGTCGACGTACCGCGTCGCGATCGCCGCTGAAGCATTCCCGGCGGGTAATCCCCTCGCCGCTCACGCTGGCAAAGGCGAACCATACGGTACCCACGGGCTTTTCTTCACTGCCGCCATCCGGACCCGCAATACCGCTGATCGAGACCGCGAAATGCGCGCGGGCAGCTTTTAGCGCGCCAATCGCCATTTCCACCACCACTGGCTCGCTCACCGCCCCATGCTGGGCCAACGTCTCTTCGCGCACGCCAATCATCTGCGCTTTGGCTTCGTTGCTGTAGGTCACAAACCCACGCTCAAACCAGGCGGAGCTTCCGGCAATATCCGTAATCGCTTTGGCCACCCAGCCGCCGGTGCAGGATTCCGCCGTCGTAACGGTCGCCCCACGCGCTTTCAGCGCCAGGCCAACCTGCTCGCTTAACTGCATCAGTTCACTGTCAGTCATTTCAGCCTCTGTCAGTTAAAAAATATGCCGGACAAGATAGCACTTTCATAACCAATGTGGGGATGGAGAGAACGTTTTACGAGGGGGATTCCAAAAATTGCTCCGTTGCAGAAATAAGACCTGCCGGATGACGATGTCAGGGCATCTTATCCGGCCTACAAGCGATATCGTCCTGTAGGCCGGTGGAGCGGTTACTGCACGCGCGCCAGCGCGACCGCCTGACCCAGTTGCCACACGGCCATCGCGTAGTGGGTACTGTGGTTGTAGCGGGTGATGGTGTAGAAGTTCGGCAATCCATACCAGTACTGATAGGCGGTACCAATATCCAGGCGCAGCAGGCTGGCCTGCTGATGATTACCCAACGACTGCTGTGGCGTCAGACCCGCGGCAGCAAGCTGAGAAATGCTGTACTGGGTTTTAAAGCCGTTCGCCAGCCCTGGTGCCTGACCATTTGCCGGAACCGCGACCGTATCGCCTTTCACCCAGCCGTGGCCCTTGAAATAGTTCGCCACGCTACCGATGGCATCAACCGGATCCCACAGGTTAATGTGGCCATCACCATTAAAATCAACGGCATATTGTTTATAGGAAGACGGCATAAACTGGCCGTAACCCATCGCGCCGGCAAAAGAACCTTTCAAATCGAGCGGATCGTCGCTTTCATCTCGCGCCATCAGCAGGAAGGTTTCCAGTTCACCAGAGAAGTATTCCGCACGACGAGGATAGTTAAACGACAGCGTCGCCAGCGCATCCAGAATACGGGTTTTGCCCATCACGCGGCCCCAGCGCGTTTCAACGCCGATAATGCCAACGATAATTTCCGGCGGAACACCATATACCTGCCACGCACGGTTCAGCGCATCTTCATATTGATTCCAGAAGGCTACGCCATTTTGCACGTTGTCAGGCGTGATGAACTGTTTGCGGTAGCGCAGCCATGCGCCGTTAGGACCGGCTGGCGGTTGAGTTGTCGGTGCCTGGCGGTCCATCAAACGCAATACCGAGTCCAGACGCTTGGCCTGCGACAGGATCTCCTGCAACTGCTGGCGGTCAAAGCCGTGCTTGTTCACCATTTTCTCGATGAACTGCTGCGCGTTCGGATTATTGGCAAAATCACCGCCCGTTTGCATGACGTTGTGCTGTGGCTCAAGCAGGAAGCCGCCGGATGGCGCCCCCGTAGTCGTTTGAGTCTCTGAAGGTTTAGGTTTGCTGCTACAGGCAGCGAGCAGTACGAAAAGGGGGAGTAACGCTACATAACGACGCTTGAACATGAGACATCCATTAAACAAATTCAGCCTGGGAGAAGTATGGTAAAGCATCCTCCTCCATACAAGGAAGTAGTAGTCACTCTCCTTCACAGAATTTCCCCCCTCTTGCCCCCCCGGCCGGCACATTTGCGAACTCTTACGCACAACCTTTCAAATTAAAATATTTATCTTTCATTTTGAGATCAAAATAACACTTTTAAATCTTTCGATCTGATTAAAATTAGTTACCGTTTGGCAAGATAACTAAAAACCCTACAGGAGAGAATAATGATCGACACCATCACACTCGGTGCTGAGTGGTTTATCGGGTTGTTCCAGAAAGGCGGAGAGGTCTTTACCGGCATGGTAACCGGTATTCTGCCTCTGCTGATCAGTCTGCTGGTCATCATGAATGCGCTAATTAACTTTATCGGTCAGCAGCGCATTGAACGTTTTGCCCAGCGCTGCGCCGGAAACCCACTGTCCCGCTATCTGCTGCTGCCGTGCATCGGCACATTTGTATTTTGTAACCCGATGACGCTGAGTCTGGGTCGCTTTATGCCAGAAAAATACAAGCCCAGTTACTACGCCGCCGCCTCATACAGTTGCCATTCCATGAACGGCTTATTCCCACACATCAACCCTGGTGAACTGTTCGTCTATCTGGGGATCGCCAGCGGACTGACCACGCTGGGGCTTCCGCTTGGCCCGCTAGCGGTGAGCTATTTGCTGGTCGGTCTGGTGACCAACTTCTTCCGCGGCTGGGTGACTGATTTCACCACCGCCATCTTTGAGAAAAAAATGGGCATTCAACTTGAGCAGAAAGTGCATCTGGCGGGAGCAACATCATGACGCGTATTCGTATTGAAAAAGGCACCGGCGGCTGGGGCGGCCCGCTTGAACTAGATGCCGAACCGGGCAAGAAAATTGTCTATATCACCGCCGGAACTCGTCCCGCAATCGTCGACAGGATAGCAAGCCTGACCGGTTGGCAGGCTATTGATGGCTTCAAAGAAGGCGAGCCGCCGGAGAACGAAATTGGTGTGGCGATCATCGACTGCGGCGGCACGCTGCGCTGTGGGATCTATCCCAAACGCCGTATACCGACGGTGAATATTCACGCTACTGGTAAATCCGGCCCGCTGGCTCAGTACATTGTCGAAGATATCTATGTCTCTGGCGTGAAAGAAGAAAACATCACGATTGTCGGCGATGCATCCGCTGCGCCGCAACCTGCAAGCAGCACTATCGGTCGCGATTACGACACCAGTAAAAAGATTACCGAACAAAGCGACGGCCTGTTGGCAAAAGTGGGAATGGGCATGGGTTCAGCCGTTGCGGTTCTGTTCCAGTCCGGGCGCGACACCATCGATACCGTCCTGAAAACTATTCTGCCATTTATGGCGTTCGTCTCGGCACTGATCGGCATCATTATGGCTTCGGGTCTGGGAGACTGGATTGCCCATGGACTCGCGCCGCTGGCCAGCCATCCGTTGGGACTGGTTACTCTGGCGCTGATCTGCTCTTTCCCGCTGCTGTCGCCTTTCCTCGGCCCCGGTGCGGTTATCGCCCAGGTTATCGGCGTGCTGATCGGTGTACAGATTGGTCTGGGGAACATTCCTCCGCATCTGGCGCTACCTGCCCTGTTCGCCATTAACGCCCAGGCTGCATGTGACTTTATTCCGGTTGGATTGTCGCTGGCCGAAGCGCGTCAGGACACGGTCCGCGTCGGCGTGCCATCCGTACTGGTGAGCCGTTTTCTGACCGGCGCGCCTACCGTTCTCATCGCCTGGTTTGTTTCTGGCTTTATTTACCAATAAGGGGCACTCAAAAATGACCGTAATTTATCAAACCACCATTACCCGTATCGGCCAGAGCGCCCCGGATGCACTGTGCGACCAGATGCTGATTACCTTTCGTGAAGGCGCGCCAGCGGATATCGAAGAGTTTTGTTTCATCCATTGCCACGGGGAGCTGAACGGCTCTTTGCAAGCCGGGATCCAGTTTGAACTGGGCCAGCACCACTACCCGGTCACCGCCGTTGGCAGCGTTGCGGAACAAAACTTACGTGAACTCGGGCATATAACCCTGCGCTTTGACGGGCAGAGCGAAGCGGAATTCCCCGGCACTGTACACGTTGCGGGCCCCGTCCCGGACGGTATCGCCCCGGGCTGTATTTTGAAGTTTGTTGCTTAAGATTGAAGGAGATAAAAATGAATCAGGTTGCCGTTGTCATTGGTGGAGGCCAGACCCTGGGGGCATTCCTTTGCCGTGGGCTTGCGACAGAAGGATACCGCGTCGCGGTGGTGGATATTCAAAGCGATAAAGCTGCCAACGTCGCGCAAGAAATTAACGCCGAGTTTGGCGAAGGTACCGCGTACGGTTTTGGCGCAGATGCCACCAGCGAACAGAGCGTGCTGGCGCTGTCGCGCGGAGTGGATGAAATATTCGGTCGTGTCGATCTGCTGGTTTACAGCGCGGGTATCGCTAAAGCCGCGTTTATCAGCGACTTTCAGCTTGGGGATTTCGACCGCTCGCTGCAGGTCAATCTGGTCGGCTACTTCCTCTGTGCACGTGAATTTTCACGCCTGATGATCCGCGATGGCGTGCAGGGACGCATTATCCAGATCAACTCCAAATCAGGGAAAGTGGGCAGTAAACACAACTCAGGTTATAGCGCGGCAAAATTTGGCGGCGTGGGCCTAACCCAGTCGCTGGCGCTGGATCTGGCGGAATACGGGATTACCGTGCATTCGTTGATGCTCGGTAATCTGCTGAAATCACCGATGTTTCAGTCGTTATTGCCGCAATATGCGACCAAGCTGGGTCTTAAGCCAGACGAAGTTGAGCAGTATTACATTGATAAGGTTCCGCTCAAGCGCGGCTGCGATTATCAGGACGTACTGAACATGCTGCTGTTTTACGCCAGTCCAAAAGCCTCTTACTGCACCGGGCAGTCCATCAACGTGACCGGCGGTCAGGTGATGTTTTAATGTTGAATTGCCGGATGGCGGCTGCGCTTATCCGGCAAAATCAAAGGAGTACATAATGGTTTCCGCACTGATTACCGTCGCCGCTATCGCCTGGTGCCTGCAACTGGCGCTTGGTGGCTGGCAAATATCCCGCTTTAACCGGGCGTTTGATCAACTCTGTCAACGGGGTCGGGTTGGTGTTGGTCGCTCCGGTGGGCGTTTTAAACCGCGCGTGGTGGTGGCCATCGCGCTGGATGAGCAGCAGCGGGTGACCGATACGTTGTTTATGAAAGGTCTTACGGTATTCGCCCGACCAGGCAAAATTGCCACGATAATCGGCAAACATCTTGATGATTTACAGCCTGATGTGATCTTTCCCCATGATCCGTTAGCGCAGAATGCACTATCATTGGCGCTTAAACTGAAACATGGGTAATTTCGTTGTGAATGCTAATAGCTTGCGAAATTATCATTTTGCAACTTATTAAGTCAGGGTAATCACGCCTATGAAACCTCGTCAGCGTCAGGCTGCCATACTGGAGCATCTGCAAAAGCAGGGCAAATGCTCGGTTGAAGAACTGGCCCACTACTTTGACACGACCGGCACGACCATTCGCAAAGACCTGGTCATTCTGGAGAACGCTGGAACCGTCATTCGTACCTATGGCGGCGTAGTATTAAATAAAGACGAATCCGACCCGCCAATTGATCATAAAACGCTAATCAATACGCATAAAAAAGAGCAGATTGCCGAAGCCGCCGTCCGTTTTATACACGATGGCGACTCTATTATTCTGGATGCGGGTAGCACCGTATTGCAGATGGTGCCGATGCTCACCCGCTTTAGCAATATCACCGTCATGACCAACAGTCTGCACATTGTTAACGCCCTTTCGGAGCTCGACAACGAGCAAACTATCCTGATGCCCGGCGGGACCTTTCGCAAAAAATCTGCGTCATTTCACGGTCAGCTGGCAGAAAACGCCTTTGAGCAGTTCAGCTTTGATAAACTCTTCATGGGCACCGACGGCATTGACCTCAATGCCGGCGTGACCACCTTTAATGAGGTGTTTAGCGTCAGTAAAGCGATGTGCAATGCCGCTCGCGAAGTGATTCTGATGGCTGACTCGTCAAAATTTGGGCGCAAAAGCCCTAATGTTGTATGCAGTCTGGAAAGCGTCGACAAGCTGATTACCGATGCGGGCATCGACCCTGCGTTTCGTCAGGCGCTGGAAGCAAAAGGGATTGAAGTGATCATAACCGGAGAAACCAATGAGTGATGCACTACTGAACGCGGGCCGTCAGACGTTAATGCTGGAACTACAGGAAGCCAGCCGACTGCCAGAACGCCTGGGCGATGATTTTGTCCGCGCCGCCAATACGATTATCCACTGTGAAGGCAAAGTCATTGTCTCCGGTATTGGTAAATCAGGTCATATTGGCAAAAAAATTGCGGCGACCCTCGCCAGTACCGGCACACCCGCCTTTTTTGTGCATCCGGCGGAAGCGCTGCACGGCGACTTAGGGATGATCGAAAGCCGTGATGTCATGCTGTTTATCTCCTACTCCGGCGGTGCGAAAGAGCTGGATCTCATCATCCCACGCCTGGAAGACAAATCCGTCGCACTGCTGGCAATGACCGGAAAACCGACCTCACCGTTGGGTCTGGCAGCCAAAGCCGTGCTGGATATTTCCGTTGAGCGCGAAGCCTGTCCGATGCGCCTGGCACCGACGTCCAGCACCGTAAATACGTTGATGATGGGCGACGCGCTGGCGATCGCCGTAATGCAGGCGCGCGGCTTTAACGAAGAAGATTTTGCCCGCTCACATCCGGCAGGTGCGCTGGGCGCTCGTCTGTTGAATAAAGTGCATCATCTGATGCGCCGTGACGATGCCATACCTCAGGTGAAGCTCACCACCAGCGTGATGGACGCGATGCTGGAACTCAGCCGCACGGGTCTTGGCCTGGTCGCGGTCTGCGACGATCAGTCACTGGTGAAAGGGGTCTTTACCGACGGCGACCTGCGCCGCTGGCTGGTTGGCGGCGGAGCGCTTACCACCCAGGTTAGCGAAGCTATGACTCAGAATGGCATTACGCTACAGGCGCAGAGCCGCGCGATTGACGCCAAAGAGATCCTGATGAAGCGTAAAATCACTGCCGCACCGGTGGTCGATGAAAACGGTAAACTCACCGGTGCTATCAACCTGCAGGATTTTTATCAGGCCGGTATTATCTAATCCTTCAGACCCAGACGTTTCGCCAGCCGGTGCAGGTTGGCGACGTCTGTTTCCAGCGCCCGCGCACTTGCTGCCCAACTGTGATTATTTTGCACCAATGCCCGGCGGATCATCTCCCGCTGGAACGACTCTGTTGCTTCACGCAGATTGTGATGTTGCGGGATCTCCGCAACAACTTCCGCCGCCTGCGAAGCCGGACCTTCGTCCTGCAGGGCAAAATGCTGCGTCTCCAGCACCACTTCATCACCTGCCCTGGTAGCCCTTGCCAGAACAACCGCCCGGTGAATGGCATGTTCCAGCTCGCGCACATTTCCGGGCCAGCCGTAATTCAGCAGATGACTACGCGCGCCGGGGCTTAGCACCACGCGGGAAAGACCCAGCCGCAGTCGGCATTGCTCGCAAAAATAGCCGGCCAGCAGCACCACATCTTCGCCGCGCTCGCGAAGAGGCGGTACAGAAAGGGGGAAGACGCTCAGACGGTGGAACAAATCCGCGCGGAAATTCCCGGCCAGCACCTCTTCGCGTAAATCACGGTTCGTCGCCGCCAGCACCCGCACATCCACACGCAGGCTGCGATCGTCACCCACGCGCTGAATATCGCCGTACTGCAATACGCGCAGCAGCTTAGCCTGTAGCGCCAGCGAGAGTTCGCCTATCTCGTCGAGAAACAGCGTCCCATTGTCGGCCATTTCAAACTTACCGCTACGATTGCTGATAGCCCCGGTAAATGCGCCTTTTACGTGACCAAACAGCTCACTTTCGGCTACGGTTTCCGGCAACGCCGCACAGTTCAGATACACCAGTGGATTCACCGCGCGCGGCGAACCTTCATGGATAGCTTTAGCCACCAGCTCCTTCCCGGTACCTGTTTCGCCGCTAATCAGCACGTTGAGATCGGACCCCGCCACAATCTCAATTTCTTTTTTCAACTGCATCATATTGGGCGACAGGCCAATCATCTGGGTTTCCGTCACCTGCTCAAAAGCCGTTGATGAGCCTGGCAGCATATTCTGGCTTTCCAGTTGTTCAATCAGCAGCGCATTGCTCAGCGCGCCCGCCGCCAGCGCGGCAATCAGCCTAAGCTCCTCATCGCTGAAAATATCGAACTGATCGGGCTCCATGCCATCCAGGGTTAACGCACCAATCAAATTTTGACCGGCGAACAACGGCAGCCCAATACAGGCATGCACTTTCAGACTCTCCTGCCCCGGAATCAGACCATCATATGGGTCTGGCAAATCGCTGTCGGCAGGGAAACGAACCACGTCTCCGGCGCGGGCAATCGCCTCCAGACGCGGATGCCCTTCCAGAGTAAAGCGTCTGCCGAGAACATCCTGCGCCAGCCCATCGATCGCCAGCGGAATAAACTGTCGCGACTCGTAGCGCAGCAGTGCCGACGCGTCGCACTCCAGCACCTGACGCAAAGTGGTTATCAGACGTTGAAAACGATCCTGATGTCCAATACCGCTTTGTAATTCAATGGCGATGCCCGCCAGCACGTCTACGGAAAAGCTCATGACTACCTCATTGTCATTTTGACAATTTATATTGTCATATTGACAATAAAATTAATAGTCATTTTGACTACCACCTAATAAGCAGAAAACAATAAAACCATTAAAATCAATAAAATAAAAAGTTGGCACGCAACCTGCAATAAGCAAAACATCTTTTTTAGAAAAACGCTGAATTAATTACTGAGGTTGCTATGTCTATTCTGGTTAAAAATAACATTCATTGGGTTGGCCAACGTGACTGGGAAGTTCGTGATTTCCACGGGACTGAATACAAAACGCTGCGCGGCAGCAGCTACAACAGCTATCTCATCCGTGAAGAAAAAAATGTCCTGATCGATACAGTAGACCACAAGTTTAGCCGTGAATTCGTACAGAACCTGCGCAGTGAAATTGACCTCGCGGATATCGACTACATCATCATTAACCACGCGGAAGAAGACCATGCAGGGGCGCTGACTGAGCTGATGTCCTGCATCCCGGACACGCCGATTTACTGCACAGCCAACGCCATTGACTCCATCAACGGGCATCACCATCACCCGGAGTGGAATTTCAACGTGGTGAAAACCGGTGATTCACTGGACATTGGTAACGGCAAACAGCTGATCTTCGTTGAAACGCCAATGCTGCACTGGCCTGACAGCATGATGACCTACATGACCGGCGACGCGGTGCTGTTCAGTAACGACGCCTTCGGTCAGCACTACTGCGACGAACGTCTGTTTAACGACGAAGTTGACCAGACCGAACTGTTCGAACAGTGCCAGCGTTACTACGCCAATATCCTGACGCCGTTCAGCCGTCTTGTTACACCGAAAATCACTGAGATCCTCGGCTTCAACCTGCCGGTCGATATGATTGCTACTTCTCACGGCGTGGTATGGCGCGACAACCCAACGCAAATCGTTGAGATGTACCTGAAATGGGCGGCGGATTACCAGGAAGACCGCATCACCATTTTCTACGACACCATGTCCAACAATACCCGCATGATGGCGGACGCCATTGCCCAGGGCATCAACGAAGTTGACCCGAACGTGGCGGTGAAAATCTTTAACGTCGCCCGTAGCGATAAAAACGAAGTTCTGACTAACGTCTTCCGCTCTAAAGGCGTGCTGGTCGGTACTTCGACGATGAACAACGTGATGATGCCAAAAATCGCCGGTTTGGTGGAAGAGATGACCGGCCTGCGTTTTCGTAACAAACGCGCCAGCGCCTTTGGTTCACACGGCTGGAGCGGCGGTGCAGTAGACCGTTTGTCCACGCGTTTGCAGGATGCAGGTTTCGAAATGTCGCTGAGCCTGAAGGCGAAATGGCGTCCGGACCTGGATGCGCTGGAACTGTGCCGCCAGCACGGCCGTGAAATCGCTCGTCAGTGGGCACTTGCTCCGCTGCCGGAAGCAACCGTGAAAGCAGCTTCCAAAGAAGAAGAGTGCGCTTGCGCCGCTGCGGCTGCCGCCGATCTTGGCCCTAGCATGCAGTGCAGCGTGTGCCAGTGGATTTACGACCCAGCAAAAGGTGAACCGCTGCAGGATGTCGCGCCGGGTACACCGTGGAGCGACGTGCCGGATAACTTCCTGTGTCCAGAATGTTCATTAGGTAAAGACGTCTTCGACGTACTGGCAACGGAGGCAAAATGAGCCGCGGAATTGTCATTATTGGTTCGGGCTTCGCCGCCCGCCAGTTAGTCAAAAATATCCGTAAGCAGGATGCAAATGTCCCGCTGACCTTGATTGCTGCGGACAGCATGGATGAGTACAACAAGCCCGATCTCAGCCATGTTATCAGTCAGTCACAGCGTGCAGACGACCTCACCCGCCAGTCGGCGGGAGAGTTTGCCGAACAGTTTAATTTGCGCCTGTTCCCGCACACCTGGGTAACCGACATCGATGCTGATGCCCACGTAGTGAAAAGCCAGGATCAGCAGTGGCAGTACGACAAGCTGGTGCTGGCGACGGGCGCTTCAGCCTTTGTACCGCCGGTTACCGGACGTGAGTTAATGCTCACATTGAACAGCCAACAAGAGTATCGCGCTTGTGAAACACAGCTGCGTGACGCCCAGCGGGTGCTGATTGTCGGCGGCGGCTTGATTGGCAGTGAACTGGCGATGGATTTCTGTCGTGCCGGTAAAGCGGTGACGCTTATCGACAACGCCGCCAGCATTCTGGCTTCACTGATGCCGCCGGAAGTCAGCAGTCGCTTACAGCATCGTCTGACCGATATGGGCGTACACCTGCTGTTGAAATCACAGCTTCAGGGGGTGGAGAAAACGACGCCAGGTATTCGTGCCACGCTCGATCGTAGCCGCAGCGTGGAAGTCGATGCGGTGATCGCCGCCACCGGCTTACGCCCGGAGACCGCACTGGCGCGTCGCGCCGGATTGAACATCAATCGTGGTGTCTGCGTCGATAGCTACCTGCAAACCAGCCACCCGGATATTTATGCTCTCGGCGACTGTGCGGAGATTAACGGTCAGGTGCTCCCGTTCCTGCAGCCGATTCAGCTGAGCGCCATGTATCTGGCGAAAAACCTGCTCGGCAGCAATGCGCCATTGAAACTGCCAGCCATGCTGGTAAAAGTCAAAACGCCAGAACTGCCTCTGCATTTGGCCGGGGAAACCCAGCGCCGCGATCTGAACTGGCACATCGCCGCCGAAGCGCAGGGAATGGTCGCCAGAGGGATGAACGACGAAGGCCAGCTGTGTGCATTTGTCGTCAGTGAAGACCGCATGAAAGAGGCCTTTGCGCTGCTGAAAACGTTGCCCGTGTAAGTCTGTGATGCCGGATGGCGCCGCTTCGCGTCTTATCCGGCCTACGACCTGCCCGGCAACGCTGCTACTGATTTATTAACCTCACGCACATGGATGTGCGTTGCCACTTGTCGGTATGCCCCGACATGTTTTTCTTGCCCCGCCAGTCCCGGGGCTTTTTTTATTTTTGCGCCAACGCTCGCGCCGCGGCAATCACGCCCTGCCCCAATGACAACCCGCCGTCGCCAGCCGGTAAACGCTGCGGGAACAATAAGGTAAAATCACGCAGATAAAACGCCAGCCGTGCCGACAATAAGCGGTTATGCATCACGCCACCACTGAATACTAACGTCTTGATCCCGCGCACTTCAGCCTGCTTTCGCATCAGAGTGGCAAACCCACACGCCAGCGCGTCGTGAAACGCCCATGCCCTTTCTGCTGGTTTGGCCTGCCAGTTCAGCCATTGCTGCCAAAAAACCGCTAAGTCCAGCTGAGTGTCATCAAGCGGCAGCGTGACCGGATGATCAACACCATCACATTGCGATGCCATCGCCTCAAGCGCACAAGCCGCTTCACCTTCATAACTCAATGATTCCGGTGCACATTGCAACGCGGCGGCAACGGCATCAAACAGTCGTCCGCACGATGACGCCAGCGGAGCGTTAATTCCCCGTTCAATCGCGCGCACCAGCACGTTCCAGTTTTGATGTTGCAGCACCGATGTTTCCGGATAACGCTGCCAGTCAGGAACAAAACGCAGGCACTGCGCGAGCAGATTACGCCACGGCTGTTTTGCCGCCAGATCGCCGCCCGCCAGCGCTACCGCCGGTAAGCCGCCAAGGTATTCGCATTCACGATAGTTGACCCGCAAACACTCTCCACCCCACAGCGCGCCGTTTTCCCCCATACCGATACCGTCTAGCGTCAGGGCAATCACATCACCGCCATTGAGCGGCCAGCCGTGCTCCGCAAGACACGCAGCGGCATGCGCATGGTGATGCAGCACCGTTTCAGTTGGCAGCTCCATTTCACTGGCCCACTGACTGGAAACATAGCCAGGGTGTGCATCATGCACAATACGCTGCGGCATAAAGTCATAAATGTTCTGGATCAGGCGTAGCGCATCACGCCACTGTTGCTGAATGCCGTCATCGCTGAGATCGCCCAAATGCTGGCTGATAACCGCCTGCTCGCCGCGCACCAGACAGAAAGTATTTTTCAGATCCGCCCCTAAGCACAGCATTGGCGGCACGTCGCGAAATCCTGGCGGTAGTGCGACCGCATCTGGCACATATCCTCGGGAACGACGCAGCATTTCCCCACTGTCGCGCACCACGGAGTCATCCATCCGCTGCACAATTTCGCGATTATGCAGCAGGAAACCGTCGGCAATGTCGTGTAAATCTTCCAGCGCCTGGGCGTTGGTAATGGCCGGAGGCCTGCCGCTGAGGTTGCCAGAGGTCATCACCAGCGGACAATTCATCTCTTGTAAGAGCAAATGCTGTAACGGATTCGCTGGCAGCATGACGCCAACCTCCGTTAACCCTGGCGCAATACCCTCGCTCAATGCAGCGACATAGCGTTTCTGCACCAGCACGATCGGCGCAGCAGGGGTAGTCAGCAAACGACGAGCGGGTTCAGGCAATCCTTCATCAGAGGGCAGCATCACTGCCAGAGGTTTCGCCGGACGGTGTTTGCGCAGCCTGAGTAGCGCTACGGCGTTATCATTTCGCGCATCGCACACCAGATGAAACCCACCAATGCCTTTAACCGCCACAATACCGCCTGCTTTCAGCCGCGATACCGCCGCCTGCAGCGCCTCTTCTTTCTCCGCTCGCTCACCCGCACAGAACCACTCCAGATGAGGGCCGCATGCCGGACAAGCCACTGGCTGGGCGTGGAAGCGACGGTCGTACGGATCGCGATACTCTTTGTCACATTGCGCGCAGAGTGGGAATGATGCCATTACGGTAAACGGACGATCGTAGGGCATGGCGCGGATAATCGTAAAACGCGGACCACAGTGGGTGCAGTTGATAAAGGGGTATCGGTAACGACGTTCGCCGGGGGTGTTCATTTCTACAAGGCATTCGGGACAGGTCGCGGCGTCCGGAACGATTTGCGTATTCATCGTACCGCCAGCACTTTGACGAATCGAGAAATCGGCAGGCTGCTGCGTCCAGGCGAATGGTTCGCTTTCAACGCTGTCAATGCGCGCCAGCGGTGGGCAGTGTTGATGCAACTGCGCAATAAATTCCGCTGGATCTTCCTGTAAGCGCACAACCACACCGTCACCGTCGTTACACACATCGCCATGCAGTTGTAAGCGCTGCGCCAGTTGCCAGACGTAGGGGCGAAATCCGACGCCCTGTACCTTACCGCGAATACGCAGCTGTACGCCGGAGTGGTTGTTTATTGTCATTAAGTCGTTCCCGCAGTCATCTATCCCGGTTTGCCTGATAGCGCTACGCTTATCAGGCCTACGTGGATGCGAACAGTAGGCCGGATAAGGCGAAGCCGCCATCCGGCATAAGTACTACCGTATTTTACGCGGATTTTCAGATATCAGAACAGCAAAGATGCGGTGGAATCCAGCGCAGCGCGACGACGTTTTTCCGCGCTCAGTTGCTCAAGCTTATTGCGATCCACATAAATCAGCGCGTGAGTCGGGCACACTTCCATACAGGCAGGACCGGCCTCACGATGGTGGCACAGGTCGCACTTATTGGCTTCCGCTTTTTCTGCACGGACGTTCAGACCCGCGCCGCTGTTACGCACAACCGGACGCACGACCACTTCCATTGCGCCGTAAGGACAAGCCACAACGCAGGTTTTACACCCAATGCAACGTTCCTGCATTACGTGGACAAAGCCTTTATCACGGCTGATCGCACCGTTCGGGCAGACGTTAGCGCACGGCGCGTCTTCACACTGGCGGCACAGCGTCGCCGTGGAGACATTAACGCCTTTGATGACGTGAATGCGGGGTAAAAAGGTTTCAGGGGTCAGCGATGCGCAGTCCTGGTTATCCTGATGGGATACCACGCAGGCCACTTCACAGGTACGGCAACCAATGCATTTATTGGCGTCTGCAATGATGAAACGGTTCATCAATTTCTCCAGCAATGACAGAATATCTGCCGAAACATACACAAATCGTGCCAGAATTTAATTTGCTGTTATTAAAGGAATTTTGTTTTGAAGTACGCAAGAAGGGTGTGTCATCGTCACTAGTGACGATGACAAATGACAGCCGTCAGCGCGAAGCGGGAGGCGCAACTGAGTCGCGCGCAATGAGTTCACCGGTGAAAGTTTTTGGCGGCGTAAACGCCCCGTCACCCAACATAAAGATCAGGCGCCCAATCGTTTCCTGAATCATTTCTGTTACCGGAATTTTAACGCTGGAAAGCGCCGGAATAGTGTATGGCGCGAGGGCGATATCATCAAAGCCAATCACCGACACCTGTGCGGGAACGCTCACACCATGCCCGTGCAACTGCTTCATCGCGCCGATCGCCATATCGTCATTGCTGGCCACCAATGCGGTAAAATTGACCTTGCGCGAAAGCAAAGTATCCACACCCGCAGCGCCGCAGGCTGGCGTCCATTTCCCTTTAACAATCAGATCATTATTTAGCGCGAGACCATGATGTGCCAGCGCGTCTTTATAGCCTGAAAGTCGCCCCACGCCGGTTGGCGAATCCATCGAGCCGGTAATAAAACCAATCTCTTTATGCCCGGCGGCAATGAGCTGAGTAACGGCGTTAAAGCTGGTCTGCTTTTGATCGCACCATACGCTGTGGCTACTGTTTTTCCGCAGGCGTCGATTAAGCACCATAATCGGCTGGCTGTGGGCATCGATGATATCGTCTATCTCATCCACGCTGAGAAAACGCGGATAAATCATAATCGCGTCACAGCGCAGGTCGAGCAGGTACTGGATCGCCTGGCGCTCTTCCTCAGCGCTGTGCTTACCGTCAGCCAGTAACAGCTGGCGTCCTTTATCTTCCGCCATCCGCGCGGTATGAAACAGCAGCTCGCTGAAATAGACGCCGTGATAAAGGGTATTCGTTACCACCAGACCCAGCGTCTGCGTGGTTTTCGCCGCCAGACTGCGCGCCAGCAAATTTGGGCGGTAACCACTCTCTTTAATGGCCTGAAACACGCGGTCTTTGGTTTCCTGGCTGACATAGCCGTTTCCGGAAAGCACCCGGGAAACCGTCGCTTTCGACACCCCGGCACGCTTCGCCACCTCCAGCATCGTGGTCATATTACTCATCCCTTTTCTCTCAATGTGACGCAGTGTACTTCACCGTTTTGCCGCTGTCCTTGCTGCTAAATCACAGACGCTGACATCTGGTGATCGGAGTCACAATTACAAAAAATGATCAAAATTAAACCTTGATCAATTAATGCAATTTAAACATGATTTTGTGGAACCGGTTTCCCATCTGCGTTTCATCAACTCAGAAAAGCGACCCACGTAAACGGATAAAACATAACGTACTCTACTGATAAAACAGGATTAAATCCGATGTCCAAGAATTATGCGGCGCTGGCGCGCTCCGTTGTGACGGCTCTGGGAGGCGTCAACAACATCACAGCAGTGACCCACTGTATGACCCGTTTGCGTTTCGTTCTCAAAGATGACTCGCTGGTCGACAGTGCTACGCTGAAAACCCTCACTGGCGTGCTCGGCGTGGTGCGTAACGAGAACCAGTGTCAGGTGATTATCGGCAACACCGTTTCGCAGGCGTATCGTGAAGTGGTCAGCCTGTTGCCTGCCAACATGCAGCCTGCTGAGCCGCAAATCAAACCCCAACTGACGCTGAAGCGGATTGGCGCGGGGATCCTTGATGCGCTGATCGGCACTATGTCGCCGTTGATCCCGGCGATTATCGGCGGATCAATGCTCAAGCTGCTGGCGATGGTTCTGGAAATGACTGGCGTGCTGGTGAAAGGATCGTCCACGCTCACCATTCTGACCGTTATCGGTGACGGCGCATTCTTCTTCCTGCCGCTGATGGTCGCCGCGTCGGCCGCTATCAAATTCAAAACCAACATGTCGCAGGCTATCGCCATCGCGGGCGTACTGGTGCATCCCAGCTTTATCGACCTGATGGCGAAGGCCGCGCAGGGTGAGCACGTTGAGTTTGCCCTGATCCCGGTGACGGCGGTGAAATACACCTACACGGTGATCCCGGCGCTGGTCATGACCTGGTGCTTGTCATACATCGAACGTTGGGTCGATCGTATAACTCCGGCGGTGACCAAAAACTTCCTCAAACCGATGCTGATCGTGCTGATCGCCGCCCCGCTAGCCATCGTCATCATTGGCCCGATCGGTATCTGGATCGGTAGCGCGATTTCAGCGCTGGTCTATACCATCCACGGCTATCTCGGCTGGCTGTCGGTAGCCATTATGGGCGCGCTGTGGCCGCTGCTGGTAATGACCGGTATGCACCGTGTCTTTACGCCAACCATTATTCAGACCATTGCCGAAACCGGAAAAGAAGGCATGGTAATGCCATCGGAAATTGGCGCCAATTTGTCGTTAGGTGGTTCATCGCTGGCAGTGGCATGGAAAACCAAAAACCCGGAGCTGCGCCAGACGGCGTTAGCGGCCGCCGCCTCAGCCATCATGGCGGGCATTTCCGAACCCGCGCTGTATGGCGTGGCAATCCGCCTGAAACGTCCGCTGATTGCGAGCCTTATCAGCGGTTTTATCTGCGGTGCTGTTGCCGGAATGGCCGGGCTTGCAAGCCACTCCATGGCGGCTCCAGGTCTGTTCACCAGCGTCCAGTTTTTCGATCCGGCCAATCCGATGACCATCGTTTGGGTATTTGGCGTGATGGCGCTGGCGGTAGTGCTTTCTTTTGTACTAACGCTGATTCTCGGCTTTGAAGATATTCCTGTCGAAGATGCAGCCGCGCAGGCCAGAAAAAACCAGGCCGCACAACCGGGCAATATCAATGGAGCCAGCATTTGACTGGTATGAACTGAGGTTAATTATGTCTGTTTTTCCGCAAGGATTTTTATGGGGCGGCGCACTGGCCGCCAACCAGTCTGAAGGGGCATACCGGGAAGGCGGCAAAGGGCTGACTACCGTCGATATGATCCCCCACGGCACACACCGCATGCCCGTCAAACTGGGTCAGGAAAAGCGCTTTACGCTGCGGGATGACGAATTTTATCCCAGCCATCAGGCGATCGACTTTTATCATCGCTATAAAGCAGATATCGCGCTGATGGCGGAAATGGGGTTTACGGTTTTTCGTACTTCCATTGCCTGGAGCCGCCTCTACCCTAACGGCGACGAGCTGACGCCGAATGAAGACGGAATCGCGTTTTATCGGGCCGTGTTTGCCGAGTGTAAAAAATACGGTATTGAGCCATTAGTCACGCTGTGTCACTTCGATGTGCCTATGCATCTGGTCACTGAGTACGGCTCCTGGCGTAACCGCAAAATGGTGGAGTTCTTTACCCGCTACGCCCGTACCTGCTTCGAGGCCTTTGACGGTCTGGTGAAGTACTGGCTGACGTTCAACGAAATCAACATCATGCTGCACAGCCCCTTTTCAGGCGCCGGGCTGGTATTTGAAGAAGGTGAAAATCAGGATCAGGTGAAATATCAGTCCGCTCACCACGAACTGATAGCCAGCGCCCTTGCGACTAAAATAGCCCATGAAATTAATCCGCAAAACCTGGTCGGTTGTATGCTGGCTGGCGGTAATTTTTATCCTTACTCGTGTAAGCCGGAAGATGTGTGGGCCGCACTGGAAAAAGACCGTGAAAACCTGTTCTTTATTGATGTGCAGGCGCGCGGGGCCTACCCGGCTTACTCTGCCCGCGTGTTTCGCGAAAAAGGCGTGGTAATCGAAAAAGCCCCGGAAGACGACGACATCCTGAAAAACACCGTCGATTTCATCTCGTTCAGCTATTACGCATCGCGCTGCGCCTCCGCTGAAATGAACACGGGCAATACCAGTGCTGCCAACGTGGTGAAGTCGCTGCGTAATCCGTACATTGCCGCCAGCGAATGGGGCTGGGGAATCGATCCGCTCGGCCTGCGCATCACCATGAATATGATGTATGACCGCTACCAGAAACCGCTGTTTCTGGTGGAAAACGGGCTGGGAGCGAAAGATGAAATCGATGCTAACGGTGAGATCAATGACGACTATCGCATCAGCTATTTACGCGAACATATTCGCGCCATGGCAGACGCGATTGAAGATGGCGTGCCGCTGATGGGTTACACCACCTGGGGCTGTATCGATCTGGTTTCTGCCTCAACCGGTGAGATGAGCAAACGCTACGGTTTTGTGTATGTTGACCGCGATGATGCGGGCAACGGCACGCTGGCACGTACACGCAAGAAATCATTCTGGTGGTACAAAAAAGTCATCGCCAGTAACGGTGCCGATCTGGCATGACGGATCTGCCGGAGGGGGTTACAGCCTTCCGGCAAAAGTACATATTTTCATTTCATTTATTACATTCCGGATTTGGAATCGTCCTTCCAGTTTCACGTTTGCCCTCCCCCTTTTTTACTGGCATTTTATTCAGTAGTTTTTAATCCTGGCCATTCACCACAAGGAAGCGTGCATGTTTGATAAAAAGGGCAAAACAGCGGTGGCAATCACCAAACCGGTACGTCGCTTGAAAGTCAGCTATGTCAGAAAACGCCATGAAGATCCCAAAACGGGTTATACGCGACGAATCAGTCGTCACGCCTCGCTCACGCTGAACGGCGACTGGCTGGAACAAGCTGGATTTCCGACCGGTACGGCAGTGAATGTATCAGTGATGCAGGGGAAGTTAATTATTGAGCAGGCAATTGAATGACGAGGATACACTGGGAAAACAGGCCGGATGTCGTTCACATCCGGCACTGATATGGTTTACTCTTCTGGCGCTTCCAGCTCGGAGAATCCACCGTGTCCTTCCCAACCGGCTAATCGCTGATAGACGGTATCAACCGCATCTTTGATCGGATGTGTCATCGGGTAGTAAAAACCGACGATGTCCGGTTGAATGCCGAGGAAAATTACCTCACCAACATCGTCTTTCAGCTGATCTACCAGGTAGTTCAGCGGCATGTTGTGGGTGGTCATCATGAACATCTCGGCAATATCATCGGGATCGATAATGCGGATTTCGCCTGGGTTCAGCCCCATATCGGTGGCATCAACAATCAACAAACGTTGCGGGCGCAGCTCGCGGATGGCGACAATATCGTTCTCCGGCGCGCTACCGCCGTCGATGACAACCCAGTTGCCTTGAGGATTTGCAGCACACATTTCAGCCAGCAGCGGGCCCGCGCCGTCATCGCCCATCATGCTGTTACCCACACATAATAAAACGTCAGTCACGGTGTCTCCTCACCATCAGATAGATGGCGCTTTCCTGGTGTATGTCGTGCAGCATGCTAAGCATCAGCTTGCTCCACTCCTGCTGCTGCGGGGTCTGCACGGCACGCGCATCATCGAACGCGCGCGCCAGCATTTGCACATGGTTGAAATCGATAACGATCTCGCCGTATTTTGGCACGCCTTCCATTTTCCGGCGGGCTTCGCTTCCCTCAGCAAGGGTAGCAATCCATGCCAGATATTCGTCCCATGGACAAGTTAACGCCGCTTCCAGGCAATCGATGATCCCAAGGTGGTGACCAATCGCCAGGCTGTAATAGACAACCTGCTGCGCCTCAGCGGGCGTCGCATCGTTCTCATCAATAAACTTACGGCTCAGTTGACTGAACACCACCGTTTCACTCATCGGATACGCGCCTCTTCGACAACATGATTAAGATGCGTGACGATCTCGGTCAGACGCGGATCGTTTTCCGCTTCCAGCCAGCGCGCCACCTGATGCTCGCCCTGCCCTAACTGCGTCATATAGTCATCAGCAATCTGGCGACCATAGCGGTATCCCGCCAGACGGCGAGCCTCGCGATCCACTTTCACGCGCAGCGGCTGAACCATGTCCGGATGCAGAATTTCCGCCGGCTGTTCGTCCAGTTCACCCGGCGCACGCGCGTGAATTTTTTGCTCCAGCAGACCCAGCGCCATGGCAAAACCGTACAGCGTTGCCGCAGGCGTCGGCGGACAGCCAGGAATATACACGTCCACCGGTACGATTTTGTCCGTGCCGCCCCATACGCAGTATAAGTCGTGGAAGATACCGCCGCTGTTACCGCAGGCACCGTAAGAGATACAAATTTTCGGATCTGGCGCAGACTGCCAGGCACGCAGCGCCGGAGAGCGCATGGCACGAGTTACCGCGCCGGTAAACAGCAGAATATCCGCATGGCGCGGTGACGGTACGACTTTGATGCCAAAACGTTCGGCATCAAACAGCGGAGAAAGCGTGGCAAAGATTTCGATTTCGCAACCGTTGCAGCCGCCGCAGTCCACGCGGTAAACATACGCTGAACGCTTAATGCTTTTCAGCAGCGACGCTTTCATGCTGGCAATGGATTCATCCACCGTCATCGGTACCGGAATACCGTTGGCGTCACGTGGGCCTAATAAATTGCTCATCAGCTGGCCTCTTTCATATGGCGAGTCAGTTCAATACGGTCAGACGGCACCAGACATTTCTGGCGCTTACAGTCCGGGCAGGTCTCAAAGCTTTCACGGTGATTTTCCGCGCGGGTATCACCGTTGTGCTTAAGCAGCGCAATGGCGTAATCAATCTCTTTTTGCACCGCAAACGGACGGTTACATACGCGGCAATTGCACAGCCCAAAACGAGACTGCTGCAGGAAATCATCTTTCTTCAACACCGCCAGCTCATACTCCTGCGACAGCTTGATTGCCGCTGTCGGGCAGACTTCTTCGCAGCGGGCGCAGAAAATGCAGCGCCCAAGGTTGAACTGCCACGCCAGCTCATTGGTGACCAGATCAGTTTCTACCGTCAGCGCGTTCGACGGGCACGCATTCACACAGGCCGCACAGCCGATGCACTGCTGCGGATTATGTTCCGGTTTGCCACGGAAGTTTTTATCGACCGCAATCGGCTCCAGCGGATACGACGACGTCGGCGCCCCGGTTTTGATGACTTTTTTGATAAAGGTAAACATGGCGATTCCTTATTTCAGCGGCGAGTTTTTACGCTCGATGCTGTAGCGCTCAAGTTCTTTGTACGGCACGACTTTGCTCTTCTTCTTACGCACATCGACCACGGTCATACGGTCAGTACAGGAGTAGCAAGGATCGAGGCTACCGATAATCAGCGGGGCATCGGAAACGGTATTGCCACGCAGCATGTAGCGCAGCGTCGGCCAGTTGGCGTAGGTCGCCGCACGGCAGCGCCAGCGATACAGTTTCTGGTTGTCGCCGGTCATGCTCCAGTGGATGTCATCTCCACGCGGCGCTTCAGCAAAGCCCAGTGCGAAACGGTGAGGAATATAGGTAAAGCCTTCCACCATCAGCGGGCCGCCCGGCAGGTTATCCAGACCAAAGTCGATCATATTCAGCGCGGTGTAGACTTCATTGATACGGACTTTCAGGCGAGAAATAACGTCGCAGCCCTGCTCGCTGTGAACTTCCATCGGCAGCAGACCATAACCGACAAACGGGTGATCGGCGCGGGTGTCACGTGCGTGGCCGCTGGCGCGAACCATCGGGCCGACGTTACTGAAGTCACGGGCAATTTCCGGATCCAGACGACCAATACCAACCGTACGCTGTTCCATGTTCGGCGTGCTGAGCAGCATATCGACCAGTTCCTGCACGTCACGACGCATCTGCTGCGCCAGTTGACGGGTCTGGATCATATCTTCTTTCAGCAGGTCACGACGAATACCGCCGATCAGGTTCAAACCGTAGGTTTTACGTGCCCCAGTGAGGATCTCCGCCATCTTCATCGACGTTTCACGCACGCGGAAGAACTGCATAAAGCCGGAGTCAAAACCGGTGAAGTGACAGGCCAGGCCGAGGTTGAGCAGGTGCGAGTGCAGACGCTCAACTTCCAGCAGAATGGCGCGTATCATCTGCGCACGTTCCGGCACCACGATGCCCATCGCATTCTCAACGGAGGTGGTATAAGCGGTGCTATGCGCAAAGCCGCAGATGCCGCACACGCGATCCGACAGGAACGTCACTTCGTTATAACCCATACGGGTTTCCGCCAGTTTCTCCATGCCGCGGTGGACATAGAACAGACGGTAATCGGCGTCGATAATGTTCTCGCCGTCAACGAACAGGCGGAAGTGACCGGGTTCATCGGAGGTGACGTGCAACGGGCCAATCGGCACCACGTTATTTTTCTTGTCGCCCAGTTCGTTGATGAACTCGTAGGTTTCAGCATCGGTAGTCGGCGCCGGGCGCTGACGATAATCCATACTGTCTTTACGCAGCGGATAGAGTTCATCCGGCCAGTCATCCGGTAACACCAGACGGCGCTCATCCGGTAAACCAACCGGGATCAAACCGTACATGTCGCGCACTTCACGCTCGCCCCAGACCGCTGCTGGAACGCGCGGCGTGACGGACGGGAACTCCAGTTTATTGGCATCGACTTCAACGCGGACGGTTATCCAGCACTTGGTGCCTTGCTCCATCGACATCACGTAATAAACGGCGTAATGACCGCACAGCTGACGTTCGTCGTTACCAAACAGCACGGATAACCAGCCGCCCTGTTTGTAGTACAGGAACTCAACCACTTCCGGCAGGTAGTTCACCTTGACGGTGATCGTCAGCTGATCTTTGGTCTGCCAGGCTTCATCCAGCACCACGCCCGGAAAGGCCTGGTGCAGCGCAGCGAGATATTGTTGACCTAATTTTTCTTCAGACATGCTCAAACTCTCTTAAATCACGCCACCAGCAAGGAGACGAACGCTAAAAACGCAAACCCAAAACCGGCCCAGGTCACGCGTGAAGTGGCGCAAAAACGCAGACGCGCCATGCTGTTTTCGAACAGGGCGATGACCAGCACGCCGAGGACCAGCTTGACGACGGCAATCACCAGCGCCAGCAGCAGCCCACCGGCGGTGAAGGTTTCCATCTGTCCCCACGGCAGGAACACGCCAACGAACATTTGCAGAACGACCAGCTGTTTGAGGCTGATGCCCCATTTCAGCACGGCAAAACCGCTGCCGCTGTATTCAGTCAATGGACCTTCCTGCAACTCCTGCTCTGCTTCCGCCAGATCGAACGGCAGTTTGCCCATTTCGATAAAGGTGGCGAAAGCACAGGCGCACAGTGCCAGAATCAGCGGGATGCTGCGCGCAGCAGGCCAGTGGTAAATGGTATCGGCGATATTGCTGATATGGGTTGAACCCGCAACCTGTGCCGCTACCCACAGTCCCAGCAGCAAAATAGGTTCAACCAGCACGCCGAGCATCGCTTCACGGCTGGCGCCAATGGCGGTAAACGGGCTACCGGTATCCAGTCCCGCGATAGAGAAGAAGAAACGGGCGATGGCGAACAGGTAAATTAAGGTGATCAGATCGCCCAGTTGTGGCAGCGGCGAGCCAACGGTCACAACCGGCAACGCAGTGGCGATAGTCAGCATCACGCCCACCATCACAAACGGCGTCAGGCGGAAAACCCAGCTGGAATCCGCAGGCGCAATGCTCTGACGGCCCAGCAGTTTGATAATGTCGCGGTATTCCTGCAAAACGCCCGGACCGCGGCGATTGTGCAAACGCGCACGCGCCACGCGGGTAACACCGGACAGCAGCGGCGCAACGGCAAACAGCACCAGCGCCTGAATTAACGGATATAAAACACTCATTCTCAGGCTCCTCGTGAAACCACAATCACCACCAGCACCGCCAGCTCAATCAGCGCCAGGCGACGGAACAGCACCGGTGCAGCAGCATTCTGCCAGCCCGGAACCAGTGATACCGGGTTCAGCCATTTACGCAGTTTGAGTACCGGGGCAAAAGCTTCTTTCACCGGCATGGCAAAACCGTGCGCGGTAATCACCATTGACTGCTCGTGATCGTAACCACACACCCACGCCGCACCGCGTGAACGCGACGGCAGACGGTTGCCTTTGAAAATGGCCATGATGATGAACGGCAGCAGCGGACACGCGATCAGCAGCAGCGTGATCATTGGCTGAGAAACGGTGGTGTTCGCGGTTTCCAACGGCATCGGAACGGCAGAGGAGATCATCGGCAACAGCCACGGTGCCGCAACGCCGCCAATCACGCAGCAGATAGCCAGCGCGACGACGCTCACCCCCATCAGGATTGGCGCGCAGCAGGCATTTTCAGCTTCCTTCGTGCGCGGTGCGCCAAGGAACGTAACGCCATAGACTTTCGCCATACACATCACCGCCAGCGCGCCGGTAATTGCCAGCCCTACCGCCAGCAACGGTCCTAACAGGCTACCGACAAATGCGCCGCTATTGCCGAGCTTAAAGAAGGATTGGTAGATAACCCACTCACCGGCAAAACCGTTCAGCGGCGGCAGCGCGGCCATCGCCATCAGACCAACCAGCATCGCCAGCGAGATAACCGGCATACGTTTACCGATACCGCCCAGTTTTTCGATATCACGATGACCGGTACGGAACCAGATGCTGCCTGCACCCAGGAACAGAACGCTTTTGAACAGGCTGTGGTTAACCAGATGATACAGACCGCCGGTCAAACCCAGCGCAATCAGCGCCGGTTGATTCAGGGAAATTCCGGTCACGCCAGCGCCCAGACCCAGCAGAATAATGCCGATGTTTTCCAGCGTGTGGTACGCCAGCAGACGCTGGATGTTGTGCTCCATCAGCGCATACAGACCGCCAACAAACGCGGTGATCATGCCCAGCACCAGCAGCGTAATCCCCCACCACAGCGGCGCGTTACCGCCCAGCAACGACAGGGAGAGAATACCCAGCAGACCAACCTTCATGACGACGGTAGAGAACAGCGCCGCAGCCGGTGCGCTGGCATTGGCGTGTGCCTGTGGCACCCAACCGTGCAGCGGAATAATGCCGGCCAGCAGGCCAAAACCTGCCACGCCCAGCAGCCAGATGTCAGACCCGAGCGGCAGCTCCTGGGTGCGCAGGTCAAGAAGACGCAGCTCCAGAGTGCCGTAACGTTGCCACACCAGGTAGCAGGCGACCGCCAGCAGTAGCGTACCAATACGCCCCAGTGCAAACCACAGTTTGCCTTCTTTACTGCATCCGGTAAGGAACACGGCACACAGCGCCATGATTTCCGCCATCACCACCAGCGTACCGAGGTTGCTGGCAACCACCGCACATACCGCCGCGGCCATCAGCAGATTCACCAGCAGGCCGTTAGCTTTCACCTGCGGATGGCGATGCCAGTCAATGTTGTACAGGCTGACAAACAGACCGCACAGGCCCAGCGTAATCAGCCAGATAGCATTCAGCGGAGTAATTTGCAGACTGTGACCAATAAACGGCATCACGCCGCTCACCGCCAGCGCATTAGTCAGAACGTTAAAACCCGCGGCTGCCGTAAACAGGCTGCCGACCGCACCGCCAACTCCAGCAATCCAGCCGCTCAGCGATTTATGAAATGAAAACAGAAATGCCAGAACCGCAGCCGCTGTAAACCAGGCTACGCCGCTGTTAATCAGTGAAATTGCGCTCATTTTGCATCCCCACTCTGAGCCTGCTGAAACAAGGTGAGATCGCCGAAATCGGTATTGAAAGTCAGCTCACGCTTACGTTTGCTGGCGCGGGCGATATCCATGTTGCTCACCAGATGCAGGGCTTTGGTCGGACACATGCGCACGCAGGCAGGACCTTGCTCGTCAAAACTACACAGATCGCATTTCACCGCGATGGCACGAACGCCGGGAACCCAGTCCAACAGCGAACTCACGCGAGCAGGCGCTGGCGGAGCCGGAGGCGCTTTTGGCGTATTGGCGTTTGCCGGAATATGTAGCGGACGGCTACCGGAAAACTCTATCGCGCCAAACGGACAAGCGATCCCGCACAGTTTGCAGCTTACGCACAAGCTTTCGTTCAGCTGTACGGCGCCATCAACGCGGTTAATGGCATTAACCGGACACACGGTGGCGCAAGGCGCATCTTCACACTGGTGGCAAAGCTGCGGCGCGGATTCTTTTTCATTTAACATCACTTTCAGGCGCGGCATTGACTGCAGGCCATGCTGGCGATGTGTCTCTGAGCAGGCGGCTTCACAGGTGTGGCAGCCAATACAAAGAGTGGAGTCAGCAATTACAAAACGATTCACCAGGCATTCCTCAGGTGATAGTCATTTTTGACGAAAACATGTCTACCAAATGTCATTTCGACATTTTTCGACATGCCCATTCCCTAAAACGTCGTGATGCAGTATGTAGACCGCACCATGACAAAGTGGGCAGCACCCGAGGCTTAAGCCGGGCTATGTCCCTCAACCAGCTGGCTTAAATTCACCGGCATATTGTTCTCAACCGCGGTGTACAGGCTGTCGTAGACGGTGGCGATTTTTTCGAGATAGTGATCCAGCACCTGCTCGCGATCGCGGTTGCTAATACGCTCATCGACCTTACCGTCGATAGTCAATTCTGCCTGTGCAATCAGCTGTTTATCATCACCGTCTTTCGTTTCGACGTAGTATTCGATGGTATGGCTGTTAAAGCCGTCCGCCAGCGTGACGTAGATAGTGAAGTGTTCAAAAAGGACGAAGCAGAGATCCTTGTCCGGCGCGCAGCTCATCGCATGATGCAAACGCGCTTTTGACAGGGTGATCCCCTGAACCAGCGAGTTGCAGTAAATACGCCACTGGTCCTGTAGGCGACGATGCCGTTCAGCGATGTAATCGGCTTTTTCGCTTATTTCCCAAATAGTCATGTCAGGTTACCCGTTTAGCAGAGATGAACAGCCTTAAGCACATTTCATGCCAAAATTAAATCACTTAATTTTCATATAGATAAAAAATCAAAGGCGGGTGACGACATGTCATTTCGTCATCGTCGTCATTGTCACAAATGAAAAAAATCAACCTGGCATGCTTATTGCTTTTAATACGGCAACTTCACAGGAGGCGGTATGCACGAAATAACCCTCTGCCAACGGGCACTGGAATTGATTGAACAACAGGCCACGCAACACGGTGCTCAGCGAGTAACTGGGGTCTGGCTCAAAATTGGCGCATTTTCTTGCGTAGAAACCAGCGCTCTCTCCTTTTGTTTTGATCTGGTATGCCGCGGGACCCTTGCAGAAGGTTGTAAACTCCACCTCGAAGAACAAGAAGCCGAATGTTGGTGCGAATCTTGTCAGCAATACGTCACGTTACTGACGCAACGCGTGCGCCGATGTCCGCAATGCAACAGCGATATGCTGAGAATTGTGGCCGATGACGGCTTACAGATTCGACGTATTGAAATAGATGAAACTCCAGCGCCGGATGGCGACGCTTAAGCGTCTTATCCAGCCTACAGAAAGAGCTCGTTTGTAGGCCGGATAAGGCAACGCAGCCATCCGGCAACAGATGTATCGCAAGTAAAAAGATCAGGAGTGAGCGATGTGTACGACATGTGGTTGCGCTGAAGGCAACCTGTATATAGAGGGTGATGAGCATAATCCCCACTCGGCGTTTCGCAGCGCGCCATTTGCCCCAGCGGCTCGTCCGGCGCTGAATATTACCGGTGTGAAGACCTCAAATTTCACACCGAGCCAGACCGAAGAAGGCGATTTGCACTACGGTCACGGTGAGGCAGGAACCCACGCACCAGGTATGAGCCAACGCCGTATGCTGGAAGTGGAAATTGACGTACTGGACAAAAACAACCGCCTCGCCGAGCGCAACCGTGCCCGCTTTGCGGCCCGTCAGCATCTGGTGCTGAACCTTGTTTCAAGCCCGGGCTCTGGTAAAACCACCCTGCTGACCGAAACGCTGATGAAGCTGAAAGATAGCGTGCCGTGCGCCGTTATTGAAGGTGACCAGCAGACGGTGAACGATGCCGCCCGTATTCGCGCCACTGGCACACCCGCCATTCAGGTCAACACCGGTAAAGGTTGCCACCTTGACGCACAAATGATTGCTGACGCCGCGCCGCGTTTGCCGCTTGACGATAACGGTATTCTGTTCATTGAAAACGTCGGCAACCTGGTCTGCCCGGCCAGCTTCGACCTCGGCGAGCGCCATAAAGTGGCCGTGCTTTCAGTAACCGAAGGTGAAGACAAACCGCTGAAATACCCGCATATGTTTGCCGCCGCATCGCTGATGCTGCTCAACAAAGTGGATCTACTGCCGTACCTCAATTTTGACGTTGAAAAATGCATCGCCAGCGCCCGGGAAGTGAACCCGGGGATTGAGATTATCCTAATTTCCGCCACCAGTGGTGAAGGGATGGATCAATGGCTCTCCTGGCTGGAGACGCAGCGATGTGCATAGGTGTTCCGGGTCAAATCCGCACCATTGATGGCAACCAGGCCAAAGTCGACGTTTGCGGTATTCAGCGCGACGTTGACCTGACGCTGGTCGGTAGCTGTGATGAACATGGCCAACCGCGCCTCGGCCAGTGGGTGCTGGTCCACGTCGGTTTTGCCATGAGCATCATTAATGAAGCTGAAGCGCGCGATACGCTCGACGCGCTGCAAAACATGTTTGACGTTGAGCCGGATGTCGGCGCGTTGCTGTACGGCGAGGAAAAATAAATGCGTTTTGTTGACGAATACCGCGCACCAGAGCAGGTGATACAGTTGATAGAGCACCTATGTGAACGTGCCGCCCACCTCTCCTACACGGCTGAACGCCCGCTGCGGATCATGGAAGTTTGTGGTGGTCATACCCACGCTATCTTCAAATTCGGGCTCGACCAGTTGTTACCGGAAAACGTGGAGTTTATTCATGGTCCGGGTTGCCCGGTTTGCGTTCTGCCGATGGGCAGAATCGACAGCTGTGTAGAAATTGCCAGCCATCCAGAAGTGATTTTCTGCACCTTTGGCGACGCTATGCGCGTCCCGGGTAAGCAAGGCTCTCTGCTGCAAGCCAAGGCGCGCGGTGCGGATATCCGTATTGTCTATTCACCGATGGATGCACTGAAGCTGGCACAGGAAAACCCAACGCGTAAAGTGGTGTTCTTTGGCCTGGGTTTTGAAACCACAATGCCAACGACCGCTATCACCCTGCAACAGGCAAAGCAGCGTGACGTGCAGAACTTTTACTTTTTCTGCCAGCACATCACGCTTATCCCTACGCTGCGTAGCCTGCTGGAACAGCCGGACAACGGTATCGACGCCTTTTTAGCACCGGGCCACGTCAGCATGGTGATTGGCACCGACGCCTACAACTTCATTGCTTCAGATTTCCATCGCCCGCTGGTGGTCGCCGGTTTCGAACCGCTTGATCTCCTGCAAGGCGTAGTGATGTTAATTGAGCAGAAAATTGCAGCCCAAAGCCAGGTAGAAAACCAGTACCGCCGCGTGGTACCGGATGCCGGTAACGCGTTAGCGCAACAGGCCATTGCCGAGGTGTTCTGCGTCAATGGTGACAGCGAATGGCGCGGTCTGGGCGTTATCGAATCCTCTGGCGTTCACCTGACGCCGGACTATCAGCGCTTTGATGCCGAAGCACATTTCCAGCCAGCGCCGCAGCAGGTGTATGACGATCCGCGCGCGCGTTGTGGGGAAGTGCTGACGGGCAGATGTAAACCACATCAGTGCCCGTTATTTGGCAAAACGTGTAACCCGGAGACCGCGTTTGGCGCCCTGATGGTCTCCTCAGAAGGCGCATGTGCCGCCTGGTATCAGTATCGTCAGCAGGAGTGTGAAGCATGAACAGCGTACAACTCGCCCACGGTAGCGGCGGTCAGGCTATGCAGCAGTTGATCAACAGTCTGTTTATGGAGGCTTTCGCGAATCCGTGGCTGGCGGAACAAGAAGATCAAGCGCGTCTGGAACTGGCACAACTGGTGGCAGAAGGCGACCGTCTGGCGTTTTCAACTGACAGCTACGTTATCGATCCATTGTTCTTCCCCGGCGGCAATATCGGCAAGCTGGCCATCTGCGGTACGGCTAACGACGTGGCGGTCAGCGGAGCTATTCCACGCTACCTCTCCTGCGGTTTTATCCTCGAAGAGGGCCTGCCGATGGAGACACTGAAAACCGTTGTTAACAGCATGGCAGCAACCGCGCGCGAAGCAGGTATCGCCATCGTGACTGGCGATACCAAAGTCGTGCAGCGTGGTGCAGCAGACAAGCTGTTCATTAACACTGCCGGAATGGGGGCAATTCCCGCCAACATTCACTGGGGTGCACAGACTCTCAGTGTGGGTGATGTGCTGCTGGTAAGTGGCTCTCTTGGCGATCACGGCGCAACTATCCTTAACCTACGTGAACAGCTAGGTCTGGATGGCGAACTGGTCAGCGATTGCGCGGTATTAACGCCGCTTATCCAGACGCTGCGTGATATTCCTGGCGTGAAGGCGCTACGTGACGCCACCCGTGGCGGCGTGAATGCAGTCACGCATGAATTTGCCGCTGCATGCGGATTTGGTATTGAGCTGTCTGAAGCTGCCCTGCCCGTGAAGCCTGCGGTGCGTGGCGTTTGCGAGCTGCTGGGTCTGGATGCGCTCAACTTTGCTAACGAAGGCAAACTAGTGATTGCCGTTGAACGCCAGGCCGCTGAAACCGTACTTGCCGCGCTGCGCGCGCATCCGTTAGGGTGCGATGCTGCAATGATTGGTGAAGTGGTCGAACGCAAAGGTGTTCGTCTTGCCGGACTCTACGGCGTGAAACGAACCCTCGATTTACCACACGCCGAACCATTACCTCGTATATGCTAGCAGCCGGTTGGCAGCATACTGTAGGCCGGATAAGACGCATTAGCGTCAACATCCGGCGTTAATGCTGCATTATGCCTGATACCGCTTTGCTGATCGGGCCAACGGATTGTATATCCTGGCCAGTTCAGTGGCAGGCCATCCGGCAATAATTTACGACTTATACCTATAATTCATTTACCGTTTTCGCACCGTTCTGCGGTGCTTTCCCTGGAAAAGCAATATGTCGTATACACCGATGAGTGACCTCGGACAGCAAGGCCTGTTCGATATTACTCGTACATTATTACAGCAGCCCGATCTCCCGTCTCTTAGCGAGGCGCTTTCGCAGCTGGTCAAGCGTTCAGCGCTGGCCGACTGCGCGGCTATTGTCTTATGGCAGGCACAAACGCAACGTGCGCGTTATTTTGCAACGCGTGAAAATGGTAAACCCATCGATTATGAAGACGAAACGGTGCTGGCACATGGTCCGGTACGCCGTATTTTGTCTCGCCCTGATGCGTTGCACTGCAACTATCATGAGTTTACGGAAACATGGCCACAATTGGCTTCAGGTGGACTGTATTCTGAATTTGGCCACTACTGCCTGCTGCCGCTGGCGGCAGATGGGCGCATCTTTGGCGGTTGCGAATTCATCCGTAACGAAGACCGTCCGTGGAGTGAAAAAGAATATAACCGTCTACAGACCTTCACTCAGATAGTCGGCGTCGTTGCTGAACAAATTCAAAGCAGAGTCAGCAACAACGTCGATTACGATCTGCTGTGTCGTGAGCGTGACAACTTTCGCATCCTGGTCGCCATCACCAATGCCGTGCTCTCCCGACTGGATATTGATGAGCTGGTCAGCGAAGTCGCCAAAGAGATCCACCACTACTTCGACATCGATGCCATCAGCATCGTGTTACGCAGCGATCGCAAAAATAAACTCAGTATCTATTCCACCCACTATCTGGATGAACATCATCCGGCACACGAACAGAGTGAAGTGGACGAAGCGGGAACGCTCTCTGAACGGGTCTTCAAAAGCAAAGAGATGCTGCTGATTAACCTGAGCGAACGTGACATCCTTGCCCCTTACGAACGGATGCTGTTCGAAACCTGGGGCAACCAGCTACAAACCCTGTGTCTGCTACCGCTGATGTCCGGCAATACTATGCTCGGCGTACTCAAACTGGCACAGTGCGAAGAGAAAGTTTTCACTACCGCCAACCTCAAGCTATTGCGCCAGATTGCCGAGCGTGTGGCAATTGCTGTGGATAACGCCCTCGCCTATCAGGAGATCCACCGCCTGAAGGAACGTCTGGTCGATGAAAACCTGGCGTTGACTGAACAACTCAACAACGTAGAGAGTGAGTTCGGCGAAATCATTGGTCGCAGCGAAGCGATGTACAGCGTACTCAAGCAGGTCGAAATGGTGGCGCAAAGCGACAGCACCGTCTTGATTCTGGGTGAGACCGGAACGGGTAAAGAGCTGATCGCACGAGCCATTCACAACCTGAGCGGACGTAACGCCCGTCGGATGGTGAAGATGAACTGCGCGGCAATGCCTGCCGGATTACTGGAAAGCGATCTGTTTGGTCACGAGCGTGGCGCGTTTACCGGTGCCAGCACGCAGCGGATTGGTCGTTTCGAGCTGGCAGATAAAAGTTCGCTGTTCCTCGATGAAGTTGGCGATATGCCGCTGGAGCTTCAGCCTAAGCTACTGCGGGTTCTGCAAGAGCAGGAATTTGAACGCCTGGGCAGTAATAAGCTGATCCAGACCGACGTGCGCTTGATCGCCGCGACCAACCGCGATCTGAAGAAGATGGTTGCCGATCGCGAATTTCGTAACGATCTGTATTACCGACTGAACGTCTTCCCGATCCATCTGCCGCCGCTGCGTGAGCGCCCGGAAGATATTCCGCTGCTGGTAAAAGCCTTCACCTTTAAAATTGCTCGTCGGATGGGACGCAATATCGACAGTATTCCCGCCGAGGCTCTGCGCACGCTGAGCTGTATGGAATGGCCGGGTAACGTGCGTGAGCTGGAAAACGTGGTGGAACGTGCGGTTCTGCTTACCCGAGGCAACGTACTGCAACTGTCCCTTCCGGATATTGCCCCTTTGACGCCGTCTACGCCTCCGGTGGCAACCGAAGTTGCACAGGACGGTGAAGATGAATACCAGTTGATTATGCGCGTACTGAAAGAAACCAACGGGGTGGTTGCCGGTCCCAAAGGCGCGGCACAAAGGCTGGGGCTGAAACGTACAACGTTACTCTCACGCATGAAGAGATTGGGTATTGATAAGGATGCACTGGTTTAGCTAGTGTGGCTATACTGGGTGATATCTCAACGAAAGGAGGCAGTATGGCGGTATCAGCACGTAATCAATTAACCGGTACGGTGAGCGCAGTCGCTACGGGCGCAGTGAATGATGAAGTTGAACTGACGCTGGCTGGCGGCGCAAAACTGGTCGCGATTGTAACCCATAGCAGCCAGCAGGCGCTGGGTCTGGCGAAAGGGAAAGAAGCAATTGCTCTGATTAAAGCGCCATGGGTGACGCTGGCAACTGAAGACTGTGGTCTGAAGTTCTCTGCGCGCAACCAGTTTGCTGGCAGTGTTTCCCAGGTCACAGAAGGCGCAGTCAACGCCACCGTACATATCAAAACTGACGCAGGCTTCGAGATTGTTGCCGTCGTCACCAACGAAAGTCAGCAAGAGATGAAACTGAGTCAGGGAAGCCGTGTTGTTGCGCTGATCAAAGCCTCAGCTATTCTGATTGCCACCAAAGCGTAATCGCCATTCATCACCGCATGGCTAAGTTGCCCGATGGCGCAATGCGCATCGGGCCTACGCGGCAGATGCACTTATTCTCGTAGGCCAGATAAGGCGCAGCCGCCATCCGGCGCACAGCGACCTTATTTTTTCCGCTGGTACTTCTCGGGTAACTCCGGCACTGGACGTTTGTCATCAATCAGGTGACGTACGGTCAGAATCGGGTGACGCCAGAGCATTCTCGGCCCAGCCCAACGCATAATTTGCTTCATCTCTTCGCGTTTAGCCGGTTGATAACAGTGCACTGGACACTGTTTACAGGCCGGTTTTTCCTCACCAAATACGCACTTGTCGAGGCGCTTTTGCGCATAGGCAAATAACGCATCGTAATGCCCCGGCTCGTCTGAAGCCTGCGGGCACTGGCTCTCGTAGAGCGAAATCATTCTCTGGATCGTCATTTTTTCACGTGCAATGCGTTTGCCGGACATGATGCCTCCACAATTAAGTTGCATAAATAATACACCTTAATCATGAAGGCAACCAAGACCCGAGTACCGCTTACTCGTCACAACGGCTAAATTGCCCTGCGTTTATAAGGACGGTAGTGTGGTAACCAAAAGTTATCTTTTATGCTTTGCAACAGCGCGTCGTCGCTCATCTTCTCTGCCACGCCCGACAGCTGCGCTGCCTTACCGACCTCAAAGGCAATGCTGCGGGTCACCTCACCGATTGTCCCAATCTCCGGCAACAGAGCGCCTTCCCCGATACGCACTAACGGGGAAGCATCGGCCAGCGCACGGCTTGCCGCCATCAGCATAGCCTCTGTTACGCGTGTCGCGCCACTGGCGATGGCCCCCAGACCGATGGCCGGGAAAACATACACGTTATTGCACTGCGCCACCGGAATGGAGCGTCCATTAAATTCAACCGCATCGCAGGGACTGCCGGTCGCGATGATGGCCTGCCCTTCGGTCCAGCGAATGATATCTTCTGGTCGCGCTTCCATTCTCGAAGTGGGATTCGACAACGGCATAACGATCGGGCGGCCGCAGTATTGGTACATCGTGCTAATGACTTCCTGCGAGAACAATCCAGCCTGACCCGACACACCCAGCATCACCGTGGGTTTGGCATTGTGGATAACCTCCAGTAGCGACGGTGCCAGCCCCTCATACTGCCAGTCAGATACAGCCTCGGGAGACTGCGCCAGCGGTTGCTGGAAATCAGCTAAGGCATTATTGGTGGTCATCACCAGACCGTCGCGATCCACCATAAAAATGGTCCGTCTGGCTTCGGCCTCGCTCATTCCTTCACTGATGCGGCAGGCAATAATATGCCGGGCGATCCCACATCCTGCAGCACCCGCCCCCACAATTACGATTGATTGCTGACGGAAGTCACGACCGCTGCCTCGGCAGGCCGCAACCAGAGTCGCCAGAGCCACCGACGCCGTGCCCTGAATGTCATCGTTAAAACAGCACATCTCATCGCGATAACGGTCCAGCAGCGGCACCGCAGTATGCTGGGCAAAATCTTCAAACTGCAGCAGAACGTTAGGCCAGCGCCGTTTTACGGCAGCAATAAACATTCCAATAAATGCGAAGTAGTCTTCACCAGTTATGCGCGGATGTCGCCAGCCGATATAGCGCGGATCGTCAAGCAGTCGCGTATTGTTCGTACCGACATCCAGTAGAATAGGTAGCGTATTCGCCGGATTTACCCCGCCACAGACGGTATAGAGCGACAGTTTCCCGATAGGAATCCCCATACCGCCAACGCCCTGGTCACCTAGCCCCAGAATGCGCTCACCATCGGTGACGACGATGACCTTGATATCGTGCCGTGGTATATCATGCAAAATATCGTCAATACGATCACGATCGGGCCAGGAGATAAAGACACCGCGTGCACGACGATATATCCACGAGAATTTTTCACAGGCGGCCCCGACTACCGGGGTATAAACGATGGGCAGCATCTCTGGAAGATGCTTTTTCAACAGGTAATAAAATAACGTTTCGTTAGTATCCTGGATATTACGCAGGTAAATATGTCGAGCGTTGTGGGATTCAGCCTCAAGATATTGTTGATACGCCCGTTCGGCTTGTTCATCAATATTCTCAATGGCACAAGGCAGTAGCCCACTCAGGTTAAAGTCATGCCTTTCTTGCTGCGTGAAGCTGCTTCCCTTGTTTAATAACGGAGATTCAAGCAGTAACTTCCCCGTAAACGGGACGTATAAAACATCGTTTGTCACGTTGCCATCCATAAATTACAACCAGATAAAAAATAAGAGCCTGCATTAGCAGGCTCCCGGGATTCAAATCAGGACATAGTTGGCAACCAGCATCGCCGCGATACCGGCCAGCGCTGGAAGCAGCGTTCTTCTGACGATCATAAACGGCGAACATTCTCCTGCTTTACTCACCGCAATAATGATTCCAGCCACCGGAGACATTGAGCGCCCCATTCCCGCCATTAACTGCATAGGCAGGATCATATTAACGGCGCTCTCACCAAATTTTGCCGCAATGGAGGGGGCCAGGCCGGAGAAGGAGAAAAAGGCGGCAACACCAGAGCCTGTCAGGACGGCGGTGACGCCCACCAGCGCGGTCATCACCAGCGTCATACTGGTAAAGCCCAGTCCTGCGTTTTGCACTGACTGTAACAGGTAGTCCACCGCGCCAATTTTCTGCAGCCCCTGGGCATAGATATCCGCACACACCAGCAAGGAAACGATGCTGGTAAACATGCTGCCCATCCCTTTGAAAAAGACCTGTATTCCTTTGCAACAGCTTTTGAAATCCCGAGTAGCCACCAGTTCAAAGAAAAATGCGACGACAGCGCCAAGGATCATCGCCGTGACCACGTCTATTTTGATGGACTTGATAACCAAAGGGCTAAAGACCAGCACCAGTACGACAGGCAGGACGGGTAACAGCGCGTAAATAGCGGGTACCTTTCGGCCTTCTTCTTCCGCTTGCGCCACGCTTTGCGCTCCCGGTACGAAGCCATCTTTTTTGTCGAAATACTTCGCGGTAAAGTAAATCACCACCGCAACGGCCAGCATCACCACCACCGCCACCGGCATCTGGTAATGCGCAAAGTAGATCGCGCTTTCCATGCCAGCATGTTTAGCCGCCAGATTCGCAGTACCTACCGCGGGCCCTAGATCCATAAACGCGCACAGACCAATCATCGCGGCCGCAGAGGCTTTACTGACCCCCAGACGAACCAGAACCGGGAAGAATGTCACCAACAGCAACATCGCCAGCCCCGCTGCACTTGAAATTGCCACATGCAGAAGCTGTGCGCAGATATACCCCAGCGCAAGGATCAGGTAAGGCGCTTTAATCACCTGCAGCGGTCGAATGCACATATTGACCATCGCATTCGACGCTTTAATGTGATCCATATAGCTGGCAAATCCACCCGCAGCCATGATGATAAGACCAATACCTGCAATTTGTGTGGTGAGCGATTCTTTTGCAAAGCTAAAGATATCCAACCAGGTTGACCCCGTGGATTTTGCTTTATCGTAGAGAATGCTGTTTTCAGGATAAAACAGTACGGTAATGGTCAATAATGCCAGTCCTGCGAGTAATAAAACAGTTTGCGGCTGATAATTTTTCACAATTAACCATGCAGCAATAACTGTTATCACTATTGCTATAATAAACGCCGTCATAATAACAATTCCTATGCCATACAAATCGGGTAGGATTACCTGTCATATCATCATAGCTTATATAGGATAGTAAAAAATCACCCCCATATATAAGCAGCTATAATATGTACGTAAATCTATCGTATTACATACTCAAATATTGAGATTTAATTGTAATGGGTTGTGTGGTTGTAAAATACGGGAAAGGTGTTTTCCCACCTCTTTTTGTGAGTAAGATCGCAACTACATCTGAATGTAGTCGCAGACCTCAGAAAAGGCTGGGTGCGGGTTTCCAACATATTCATTCTATGATTGACGTCGAAAGTGTATTACCCTATAACAACGTTGATATACAATAGTCATCGGGTGTTATCCATGTACAAAAAAAACACGTTAAGTCTGGATGAGTATAACTTACTTACTCTTAATATGGGTGATCTAACTGAATCTGAGTGCCGACTCAATGAGTACATTAATAAACACTTCAATGAACTTCCCTATCATGGCATTGTTGACCTCTCGCAAAATGCGATGGTAAGCAAAGCAACCATTGGCCGATTTTTAAATAAGATTGGGTTTACGGGTTACGCCGCTTTTCGCAAAGCATTAGACATTACGCTGTCAAAAAATAAAATATCCGCACCTTTTGAGAAAAACATCAAACTACGTAACAATCCCAGCATTACCACTGAAAGTATCGTTACTGATTTCACCCATAAAGTATCAGAATTATTTAATCAATTTAAAAATAATATCGATATTGAAAGCCTTAATGCGTTTATCGATCTGGTACTGAACAATCAACGTCATATTTATGTCGTCGGCCCGTCATCATCTCATGCAATGGCAACGCATTTTTGTACACTGCTAAAGTACTTTCGCAGTGACATCACCCTGTTACCGACGGACATCAGCGAACTCCCCAAATGTCTCATCAATATTGAGGAAGAGGATGTCCTGATTGTGTTCTCCTACTATCGATTTAATCGGGTTGCCCTCAATATTGCAAAGTGGTTCAGAAAAAAGAATGCCGTCGTGGTACTGGTTACCAATTCAGAAGCGAACCCTTACGGCAAGTTCTGCGATCTGCAGTTTGTTCTTCCCAGCGACGTACAGTCCATTTTTCAAAGCCGTATACTCGGCTTCTTTTTTATCGAACTCATATTGCATTTGGCTTACGAGAAAGGAGATAACGAGGGGAATTTTGCCCAACTGGAGGAATTATTTGTCTTTTTCGAAACGTTTTCTGCATCAGCACACAACACTTAGCTCCGCCAGCCGCCAGAAGTATTCTGGCTCCTGGCAACATGACGAATCAAGCTATTTCTGCGGTTTTCACGCGATCGAACTCAGCTATAGTTTCAGCGATTAGCGCGTCGTTAGCCCCGATATATGACAGCGGCTCGCAGGCAGCGGTAATTTCCTCTACAGACAATGATGCGCGGATTTCCGGGCTAGCCTGCACGATCTCCATGAAGCTGTGCTCTCCAGTTGCATGCTTTAGCAGGTTTTTCACTAAGTTATAGGCGGACTCTCTGCCAATTTTGGCGGCAAGTTTCATCGTCAGTGATTCCGACATAATAAAGTGCTTTGAGCAATCGAAATTAGCACGCATCTTCTCTTCATTAATGATGAGATGCGAAAGCAGATTCTTTGCGCGTGTCAGGCTGGTCGATAAAGCATTTGAGGCCTCCGGGAGGATTGTCCAGTTTAATACCCTCATTGAGGCGGCTCGCACATCCTGTTGATCCAGCATGGCCGGAGCGCCAGACGCATACATCCATCCCATCCTTGCCAGCGTTTGCATCATGTTACTGGCGCGCGGATTAACCTTGTGCGGCATCGTGCTCGACCCTCCGCCACCTTCTCCCTCAAGCACTTCAGCAATCGGCGTGCGTCCCATTGTTTCGACATCGTTGGCCAGACGACATAGCGTGCCGTGAACAAGGGCAAAAAACTGCACAACTTCAACAACCGCATCCTGGCTGGCATTATTAATGCCGCAGGGTACGTTCAGACCCAGTGCCAACATCAGTCGTTCACGTGTTTCCATTCCCTGCTCGCCTACGGAGGCCAAATTACCTACCGCGCCGCCAAAGAGCCCGGTTACAGCTCGCGGGTACAGCTGCTGAAGTCTTATCAGATGGCGGTTAATCTCTGCCAGATAACTGCAAACATGCAGCCCCCACGTTGTCGCAGAAGCATCCACTGAATTGGTGCGAGCAACCATCACCGTTCGGGTATGACGTATTGCCATCGCTTTCATCGCTTCGCCAACATCGAGCAATTGCTCGCGCAGCAGCTGCAACGTTTGTTGCAGTCTCATCGCCATGCCAGAGTCCAGCAGGTCCTGGGTAGTGCATCCCCAGTGCAGATACTGACTTACTAACGGTGTGCCGCAAGCAGAGATCTGATCGATCAGCGGTTTTATCGCCATACCAACCGTCTGTGTTTCCTGTGCCAGGGCTGGCCAATCTATCTGTATTTCCCTGCACGTTTTTTCAATTTCGACGGCGGCTTGCTCAGGGATAATGCCCAGCTCGCCTTGCACGCGAGCGACTGTTGCCTCAAACCGCAACCAACACCGCAGCAGATTGTCGTCAGACCATATTTCCCGCATCCGCCCCTGGGTGAACAATGAAGAATAAAGATCAGAATCAAATACCGTTGTTTGCTTACCGAACATACAGCGCCTCTCCGGCCAATGAATGCGTCATAATCGAAATGTGATTAATCAATTTTGCAGGATCTGTTTTCCAGATTATAGGGGAAAATAGTATTCCCACCCCAAAAACGGCTATGAGAATACAATATTCCCATTTTCATTTTTTCCATCAAGTAGAAATGCGATGTACTTCACAGTAATTTGCGAATTACATTCCAAACAGGCGTAATATTTCAACAAAAATGCACATTAAATATAAGAACCATTAATACAATAGTGAAATTAGTGATATTTATGCGTGAATAATCACATTTCATTACGAGAAAAAATAATTCCCATACCGCTGACATTCCTTTTCCACAAACAATTATCCCGCTGTGAACTTTATTTTATGGTCAGGAAACTAATGCTGGTTTGAGGGATGACATGAAGCTAAAAAACTATTCACTAATATTACTAATGGGTATGAGTTCCTCGGCGTTCGCCTTAAATGTCTATAATAAGGATGGAAATACGCTGGATATCTATGGCCGCGTTGAGGGAAAAATAGCAAGTGGCCAGAATTCATTTGCTGGCAGTGAAAGCCGAAGCGATCTGGGTGGCCGTGTAGGTATTTACCTCACCCGAGATCTGGATATTCTGCCAGATACCAAAATCGTGGGTCGCCTGGAATGGCAGGTACGTACCGAAAAAAATGATAACAATACCGGTGAAAGCGATATGGAGGCCCGTTATTCCTATGTCGGTCTGTCAAATAAAACATGGGGTGAACTGATCACCGGGAGAACCAAAAACCCGTTATATCAGGTAATGAAAATGACCGATAAGTACAAAAACTTCACTCCCAATATCTACAGCTATGGCATTACAACCATTGATGATTCATACCAGTTCAACCGACAGGATGGCACCGTTCAGTGGAACGCCAAATTTGCCGGAAATGAAATTCAGCTGGCATGGGTTTCCGGTAATGGCAACAGCGATAACGAAGCCCTGGATTACGGCGCGATGGCCAGCTATCGTAAGTCTTTCAAATTTGGTGATTTTAGAATTACACCAGCACTCGCGGCCAGTCGTTACAAACGACAGGATGGCGTAGTGACCACCGATGGGCGTAATCAAAACGATCAAATTATGGGAGGATTACAACTCAGCTATAAAGCCTATGAAGTCGCGGTAACCGCATTGCGTACTTCTATTTCTCGCGATAACAAAAGTGATAATAATTATAAAGGGATGGATTCACTTATTTCCTACAAATTTGGCACCGTCAAGGTTCTCACCGGATATAGTTTTCTAAATGAAGATGGTAAAGATATCGCTGAAAAAGAAGACTGGCGTGCTGAAGCGCAATTAACATTAGCTGAGGATACGTGGTTATCATTTACTTACGATAAAGAATTCGCCAGTAAGAACAAAAAAACCAATGATGATGCGCTCATCGTTGGACTCCGTTACGACTTCTAAGAGATAATCGATGAAAAAGATAACTTTACTTGCTGCAGCAACGGCCCTGGCACTGAGCAGTATCTGCGCTCACGCGGATACGTTATTAGCGCCTTCCGCACATGCTAAAATGGATGGCGAGAATAAAATCGTCGCGCTTTATGGAAACTCGTTCACGTTCTATAATAATAATATCAATACCCGATTACGGGATTTGACGCAGTCTTTATTGCCTGACCATGCCAAAGGCTATAAATATCGGGGGATCACGATTTCCAGCGGTCATTTAGGCTGGCAAATTGAGAATATGCGCTACCAGAACACGTTACAGAAATGGGATGTAGTGGTATTACAGGGGAACTCCACAGAAACAATTTCAAAGAAAGAAAGTACCCGGCAAAATTTCGTTGACTCTGCAACCCAAATGGCTGAGATGGCGCATAAAGCAGGTGCAAAAGTTGTCTATTTCATGACCTGGCCGAAGAAAGCTAAACCCGAAGATAGCCAAAAGCTGGCGGATGCTTATATCTCGATTGCGCAGAAAACGGGGGGATATGTGGCTCCGGTAGGTCTTGCTTTCGAGAAAGCGCGCAAGACCCATCCGGAAATCAACCTGTATTATCATGATGGTGTCCACCCTTCTATTTCTGGAACGTATCTCGCCGCTTGCGTATTCTTCGCCACCCTGTATAACCAGTCTCCGGTCGGCGGCGCGCTTCCTGTTGATACGGACATGACCCCTGCCACCGCCAAAGCGTTACAACAGGTAGCATGGGAAACCGTTACTGAGTTCCAAAAGTCATAATCACCGGGTTATTCATCCCCAACACGCCGGCAATCGTGCCGGCGTAAAATACATTATCCCCCGTCTATTCCTTAGCAACCTACGCAAATAAGAATTATTTTCATTTGTTTATGCCATGTGCTATATAACATAGCAAAGGCTATATTCGATGATAAATTAACCACTTTGTTGCGAGGGATACTATGCCGCATCTGCCCCATCTGAAGTCATTTCTCCTTGCCAGCGTGTTAACAGCGCTGACGCTGTCACCCGCCTGGGCGAAAGAAAAATTCAAAGTGGTAACCACCTTTACGGTGATTGCCGATATGGCAAGCAATGTGGCAGGCGACGCGGTGGACGTTAGTTCTATCACCAAACCGGGTGCTGAAATTCACGAATATCAACCAACTCCAGGCGATATTAAACGGGCGCAAGGCGCACAGCTTATTCTCTCCAACGGCCTTAACCTCGAACTATGGTTTGCCCGCTTCTACCAAAATTTGTCCGGCGTACCGGAAGTGATGGTCTCAAACGGCGTGCAACCAATGGGCATCAGCGAAGGGCCGTACAACGGTAAACCAAACCCGCACGCCTGGATGTCAGCGGAGAACGCGCTTATCTACGTGGATAACATTCGTGATGCGCTGATCAAATACGATCCGGACAATGCCGCAACTTACCAGAATAATGCACAGAATTATAAAGCGAAAATCCAGCAGACTCTGGCGCCACTGCATACAGAACTGGCAAAGCTCCCTGCTGATAAACGCTGGCTGGTCACCAGCGAAGGCGCATTCTCTTATTTAGCTCGAGATAACAATCTCAAGGAGCTGTATCTGTGGCCGATCAATGCCGATCAGCAAGGTACGCCCAAGCAGGTACGCAAGGTTATCGATGCCATCAGAGCGCATCATATCCCAACGGTATTTAGCGAAAGCACCGTGTCCGACAAACCTGCGCGTCAGGTTGCCCGTGAGTCTGGCGCACATTACGGCGGCGTGCTGTATGTCGATTCGCTCAGTGCAGCCGACGGTCCGGTACCGACCTATCTGGATTTACTGCGCGTCACCACGCAAACCATTGTTAACGGCATCAACAAGGGTCTGGAGAGCCAACCATGAGTCACTCTGCGATTACCGTAAATCAGGTTACGGTGACGTATCGCAACGGTCATACCGCATTGCGGGACGCCACTTTTCAGGTTCCGGGCGGCTCAATTGCCGCTCTGGTCGGCGTAAACGGTTCAGGAAAATCAACGCTTTTTAAAGCGCTGATGGGTTTTGTCCGCCTGGCGCAGGGGGAAATCTCAATTCTGCAACAGCCGGTAAATAAGGCGCTCAAACAGAATCTGATCGCCTATGTCCCCCAGTCAGAAGAGGTGGACTGGTCGTTTCCGGTACTGGTGGAAGATGTGGTGATGATGGGACGCTTTGGCCATATGGGCTGGCTGCGTCGACCAAAACAAATTGACCACGCCTGCGTAGATGCGGCGCTGGCGCGGGTTGATATGCTGGATTATCGCCATCGTCAGATAGGTGAACTGTCCGGTGGGCAGAAAAAGCGTGTTTTTCTGGCAAGGGCCATCGCACAGGACGGACAGGTTATTTTACTGGATGAACCCTTTACCGGTGTGGATGTAAAAACCGAGGCCCGGATCATCGACCTGCTGCGTGAACTGCGTGATGAGGGTCGAACCATGCTGGTCTCTACCCATAATTTGGGATCCGTCACTGAGTTTTGTGATTACACGGTGATGATTAAGGGCACGGTGCTGGCAAGTGGCCCCACCGAAACCACCTTTACCCCCGAGAATCTTGAACTGGCATTCAGCGGCGTACTGCGTCACGTTGCGCTGAGCGGCGGTGAACAGCACGTGATTACCGATGATGAACGCCCGTTTATTTCGCGACGCACGGCAAACGAGGGGGAATAACCATGAACTGGCTAACGGAGCCGTTTGGCTACCAGTACATGCTCAACGCCATGTGGGTCTCGGCGATGGTCGGCGGCCTGTGTGCGTTTCTCTCCTGCTATCTGATGCTCAAAGGCTGGTCGCTGATTGGCGATGCGCTGTCGCATTCTATCGTTCCGGGCGTGGCAGGCGCTTATATGTTAGGGCTTCCCTTCGCGCTTGGCGCATTCCTTTCCGGCGGACTGGCGGCGGGCAGTATGCTGTTTCTTAATCAACGTTCGCGCCTGAAGGAAGATGCGATTATCGGACTGATTTTTTCGTCTTTTTTCGGTATCGGGCTGTTTATGGTGTCGCTCAATCCGATGTCGGTGAACATTCAGACCATTATTCTCGGCAACGTGCTGGCGATTGCGCCAGAAGATATTCTACAACTGGCCATCATCGGGGTTATTTCGCTAACCATCCTGTTTTTGAAGTGGAAAGATCTGATGGTGGTTTTTTTTGATGAAAACCACGCGCGCTCTATCGGTCTGAACCCGGGCCGGTTGAAGCTGTTATTTTTTACGCTGCTCTCCGTTTCCACAGTCGCCGCGCTGCAAACCGTCGGCGCATTTCTGGTGATTTGCCTGGTGGTTACGCCAGGTGCAACGGCCTGGCTGCTGACCGATCGTTTTCCACGCCTGCTCACTATCGCCGTAGCTATTGGCAGCCTGACCAGCTTTTTCGGCGCCTGGCTGAGCTACTGGCTGGACGGTGCAACCGGCGGAATTATTGTCGTTCTGCAAACGCTGCTGTTCCTGCTGGCATTTGTCTTCGCGCCAAAACACGGTCTGCTGGCGAATCGCCGCCGCGCCCGTCTGGTGAACAAGGAGTCAGTATGATCTTAACAACGCTGCTGGAACCCTTTCAGTTTGGTTTTATGGTCAATGCGCTGGTCATCTCCACCATTGTCGCCGTGCCCTGCGCGCTGCTGTCTGTATTTTTAGTACTCAAAGGCTGGGCTCTGATGGGCGATGCAATGAGCCACGCGGTTTTCCCGGGAATTGTACTGGCGTGGATTGCGGGCATCCCACTGGCAATTGGCGCATTTATCGCCGGGCTGTTCTGTGCGGTGGCGACGGGTTATCTCGACGATAACAGCCGCATCAAACGCGATACCCTGATGGGAATCGTCTTTTCCGGCATGTTTGGTGCAGGACTGGTGCTGTACGTCTCTATCCAGTCAGAGGTCCATCTCGATCATATTCTGTTCGGCGACATGCTGGGCGTATCGTTCAGCGACATCATACAAACCGCGGTTATTACGCTTGGGATAGCGCTTATTATTGGGCTTAAGTGGAAAGATCTGCTGCTGCATGCGTTCGACCCGCATCAGGCAAAGGCCAGTGGGCTTAACACTGCACTGCTACATTACGGCCTGCTGTGCATGATCGCCCTGACGATTGTCGCCACGCTAAAATCAGTAGGGATTATTTTGTCGATCTCCTTACTGATTGCGCCTGGCGCCATTGCGATTTTAATGACGCGGAAATTTTCCCACGCCTTGTGGCTGGCGGTGATTATGTCGGTCGTTACCTCGTTTATGGGCGTGTACCTGTCTTTTTTCATCGACAGTGCACCGGCCCCCACCATCGTCGTACTATTTTCACTACTGTTTGTGATGACCTTTATTTATTCCACCCTGCGCGACCGTCGTTTAGAACGGCGACGCCAGCAATACGACCTCTAACGGAGTGGGCAGTGATATGCCCACTATCGTTATTAGAATACGTAATGACAATATTCCCAGCGTCCTGAACAAATGCCCCGTTCTGAAACCATGCCATATTTACCAGCGCTATTTAATAATCAGATAGTCACTATCACATTAGGGTAATGACTCCAACTTATTGATAGTGTTTTATGTTCAGATAATGCCCGATGACTTTGTCATGCAGCTCCACCGATT